>NZ_CP150265.1:6875000-6945000 GCF_037976325.1 Paenibacillus sp. FSL K6-3182 | reverse complement strand
TGATTCCGTCAGTAGCGGCGAGCGAACGCGGATTAGCCCAAACCAAGGAGCTTGCTCCTTGGGGTTGTAGGACGTCTCACATGGAGTTACAAAAGTGTTTGGTAGGCGAAGAGGTCTGGAAAGGCCCGCCAGAGCAGGTAAAAGCCCTGTAACCGAAAGCAAGCACTCTCCGAGACGGATCCTGAGTACGGCGGGACACGAGAAACCCCGTCGGAATCCGGCAGGACCATCTGCCAAGGCTAAATACTCCCTGGTGACCGATAGTGAAGCAGTACCGTGAGGGAAAGGTGAAAAGCACCGCGGAAGCGGAGTGAAAAAGAACCTGAAACCGTGCGCTTACAAAAAGTCAGAGCCCGTTAAATGGGTGATGGCGTGCCTTTTGTAGAATGAACCGGCGAGTTACGATCACGTGCAAGGTTAAGTCGGGAAGACGGAGCCGTAGCGAAAGCGAGTCTGAATAGGGCGAATAAGTACGTGGTCGTAGACCCGAAACCGTGTGATCTACCCCTGTCCAGGGTGAAGGTGCGGTAACACGCACTGGAGGCCCGAACCCACGCATGTTGAAAAATGCGGGGATGAGGTGGGGGTAGCGGAGAAATTCCAATCGAACTCGGAGATAGCTGGTTCTCCCCGAAATAGCTTTAGGGCTAGCCTCGAGGAATGAGCGTCGTGGAGGTAGAGCACTGATTGGGTGCGGGGCCCGCCAAGGGTTACCAAGTCCAGTCAAACTCCGAATGCCATAGACGTGCTACTCGGGAGTCAGACAGTGAGTGCTAAGATCCATTGTCAAGAGGGAAACAGCCCAGATCATCAGCTAAGGTCCCCAAGTGTGTGTTAAGTGGGAAAGGATGTGGAGTTGCAAAGACAACCAGGATGTTGGCTTAGAAGCAGCCATCATTTAAAGAGTGCGTAATAGCTCACTGGTCGAGTGACTCTGCGCCGAAAATGTAACGGGGCTAAACACACCACCGAAGCTATGACATGTACCATTAGGTACTTGGGTAGGGGAGCGTTGAATACGGATTGAAGTTGGACCGTGAGGACTGGTGGACTGTATTCAAGTGAGAATGCCGGTATGAGTAACGAAAAGACAAGTGAGAATCTTGTCCGCCGAAAGCCTAAGGGTTCCTGAGGAAGGCTCGTCCTCTCAGGGTAAGTCGGGACCTAACGCGAGGCCGAAAGGCGTAGTGGATGGACAACAGGTTGAAATTCCTGTACCACCGAAGATCGTTTGAGCAATGGGGTGACACAGAAGGGCAGTGACGCGGACTGATGGAATAGTCCGTCCAAGCAGTGAGGCTGATCGATAGGCAAATCCGTCGATCATAAGGCTGGGCTGTGATGGGGAGCGAAAATTGCAGTAGCGAAGGTCATGTACTCCGGCTGTCAAGAAAAGCCTCTAGTGAGATCTAGGTGCCCGTACCGCAAACCGACACAGGTAGGCGAGCAGAGCATGCTAAGGCGCGCGGAAGAACTCTCGTTAAGGAACTCGGCAAAATGACCCCGTAACTTCGGGAGAAGGGGTGCCTCGGTAGGGTGAATAGCCCGAGGGGGCCGCAGTGAAAAGGCCCAAGCGACTGTTTAGCAAAAACACAGGTCTGTGCGAAGCCGTAAGGCGAAGTATACGGGCTGACGCCTGCCCGGTGCTGGAAGGTTAAGGGGAGCGGTTAGGGGTAACCCGAAGCTGTGAACCGAAGCCCCAGTAAACGGCGGCCGTAACTATAACGGTCCTAAGGTAGCGAAATTCCTTGTCAGGTAAATTCTGACCCGCACGAATGGCGTAACGACTTGGGCGCTGTCTCAACGAGAGATCCGGTGAAATTTTAATACCTGTGAAGATGCAGGTTACCCGCGACAAGACGGAAAGACCCCATGGAGCTTTACTGTAACTTGATATTGAACTTTGGTACGATCTGTACAGGATAGGTGGGAGCCTTTGAAGCATGAGCGCCAGCTTGTGTGGAGGCAACGTTGGGATACCACCCTGATCGTATCGGAGTTCTAACCTAGAACCGTGAAACCGGTTCGGGGACCGTGTCAGGTGGACAGTTTGACTGGGGCGGTCGCCTCCTAAAATGTAACGGAGGCGCCCAAAGGTTCCCTCAGAATGGTTGGAAATCATTCGAAGAGTGCAAAGGCATAAGGGAGCTTGACTGCGAGACCTACAAGTCGAGCAGGTACGAAAGTAGGGCTTAGTGATCCGGTGGTACCGAATGGAAGGGCCATCGCTCAACGGATAAAAGCTACCCTGGGGATAACAGGCTTATCTCCCCCAAGAGTCCACATCGACGGGGAGGTTTGGCACCTCGATGTCGGCTCATCGCATCCTGGGGCTGAAGTAGGTCCCAAGGGTTGGGCTGTTCGCCCATTAAAGCGGTACGCGAGCTGGGTTCAGAACGTCGTGAGACAGTTCGGTCCCTATCTGTCGCGGGCGCAGGAAATTTGAGAGGAGCTGTCCTTAGTACGAGAGGACCGGGATGGACGTACCGCTGGTGTACCAGTTGTTCCGCCAGGAGCACCGCTGGGTAGCCAAGTACGGACGGGATAAGCGCTGAAAGCATCTAAGCGTGAAGCCCCCCTCAAGATGAGATTTCCCAGTATGTAAGACCCCTTGAAGACGACGAGGTTGATAGGTTCGGGGTGGAAGCACAGCAATGTGTGTAGCTGACGAATACTAATCGGTCGAGGGCTTATCCTAAACACGTTTACTGCGACCCATACATCCAGTAGACAGCAGCATTAAGGCTTCAGCAAGCCTAATCTTTCGTATCCAGTTTTCAGCGTGCAACACGCTACGTTTGGTGGCGATGGCGGAGGTGAACCACGCGTTCCCATACCGAACACGACCGTTAAGCCCTTCAGCGCCGATGGTACTTAGACCGCAGGGTCTTGGGAGAGTAGGACGTCGCCAAGCACGAGAGACCTATCGCATAATATGCGATAGGTTTTTTGTTGTATTTGCATGCAGAAAAAGAGCGTTAATCATATAAATGAATCCGGCTATGTATAAACAGCATGCAAGCGTACCAAGCTAATGGAAAATCAATTTTACCGAGCACTTGACCTTTTGCTGAAATTGCATATAATAAAATCAAGGTCAAAGAAAGTCAAAGTCAGTTGTCCGAATATTCGGTGTATATTCTGATTTGATTGCATGACCTCATTAATACCTATGTTTCAACTTTAGTTTTATTGGTTATTTCTCAGGGAGGTTGGTGGTTTGCGTAACATTTCCGATCTCATCGAACAGTACTTGAAGCTTATGCTTCAAGAAAGTCCAGAGGGCGCAGTAGAAATTCAACGCAATGACCTGGCTGACAAATTTTCTTGTGTACCGTCGCAAATCAACTATGTAATTAGTACTCGATTTACCATGGAGAAAGGATACATGGTTGAAAGTAAGCGCGGCGGCGGAGGCTATATCCGAATACAACGGATTGAGCTTCCTGCATTAAAGGCGATTCAATTCCATATCGAAGAAACGGTTGGAGAATGTGTCGATCAAGGTGCAGCGGAAGGGCTTATTTATCAGCTTGAGGAAGCAAGACTTATCACTAAGCGCGAGGGAAATCTGCTCCGTGCGGCTGTGCATCGCGATACCATTGCACTGAAGCTGCCGCTAAGGGATGAAATTCGGGCAAGGTTGTTAAGGTCCATGCTTATCTCGTTGCTGGTTAAGTAATGACAAACCGTTAATACCGGGAGGAGGGATCAGGCTTGTTTTGCCAAGATTGCGGTAAAAAACCGGCTACGCTTCATTTCACAAAAATCATTAATGGCGAGAAGACCGAATTTCATATTTGTGAAAGCTGTGCTCGTGAGAAAGGCGAAGGCATTCCAGGCGCGCCAAATAGCTTTTCTATTCATAGCTTACTATCGGGGCTTCTTGATTTCGAACAGCTTGGCGGGTCGACGATTACCGGCATTAAGCAGCCAGCGCTGCGCTGCGAGGAATGTGGACTGACCTATACACAGTTTAGCAAAATCGGTCGATTCGGCTGCAGCTCTTGTTATCAGTCGTTCGAAGGTAAGCTTGATCCACTTCTCAAACGTATTCACAGCAGCACCGTACACAGCGGTAAAATCCCTAAGCGCTCAGGCGGGCAAATCCAGTGCAAGCGCGAGATTGAACAGCTGAGGCGGGATCTGCAGGAGAAGATTGATCAAGAGGAATTTGAAAGCGCGGCTGAGCTGCGTGATCGAATACGTGAATTAGAGCGCAAAATGGCAGACCTGTAGGCTAGCATAGAAGGAGTGAAGGAACCTCTTGACTAAGCATCGATTCTCACAGCATGCGCTCAGCGAATGGATGAAGGACGCAGGTCCTGAATCTGAAATTGTCATTAGCAGCAGAGTGCGAGTAGCCCGAAATTTACGTCATCAGCCTTTTCCATTACTTGCAACAAATCAGCAATCTAAGGATGTCATGGATCAGCTGACTGAAGTTAGCCAGAGCGGCAAGCTGCAGTCAATTGGATCATTTGAGACCATTGTTTTGTCAGATTTAAGCGAGCTTGATAAAAGGGTGCTTGTTGAAAAGCATTTAATCAGTCCCAATTTAGCGAACGAATCGCGATGCGGGGCCGTTATTTTAAGCGATAATGAATCTGTTAGCATAATGATTAACGAAGAAGATCATTTGCGCATTCAATGTCTGTATCCAGGTTTCCAAATCCAGGAGGCATGGGCATTGGCCAGCGGAATTGACGATATTTTTGAAGAGTCGGCTGATTATGCATTTGATGAGAAACGCGGTTATTTGACGACATGTCCAACGAATGTGGGCACAGGCATAAGGGCATCCGTCATGATGCATTTGCCAGCACTCGTTTTAACATCTCAAATCAATCGGATATTGTCAGCTGTTACACAGGTAGGCTTGGCGGTAAGAGGCTTGTACGGCGAAGGCAGTGAAGCGCTTGGGAATTTATTTCAGGTGTCTAACCAAATTACGCTGGGGCAATCCGAGAATGAAATTATTGAAAATCTTTACGGTGTTGCAAGACAAATCATCGAGCATGAGAAAGCGGCACGCAAACGTCTTATGCATGAGTCGCGGCTGAGGACAGAGGATCGCGTGAAGCGCTCATATGGTATTTTAGCATATGCTTCAATTATGGATTCCAAGGAAGCTGCGCAGCGGTTGTCAGATGTGCGGCTTGGTGCAGACCTAGGCATTTTATCAGATGTAACGCCACAAGTGTTGAATGAACTTTTGGTCATGACTCAGCCTGGATTTTTGCAACAAACCTTCGACGAGAAGATGAGTCCAGAGCAGAGAGATTTCAGGAGAGCAGAACTCATACGCAAGCAATTGCGTGGTGAAAAAGGCCATGGGGGTGCGTAAATATGATGTTTGGAAGATTCACGGAGCGAGCACAGAAGGTGCTTGCATTGGCGCAAGAAGAAGCGGTTCGTCTCGGACATAACAATATTGGTACGGAGCATATTTTGCTAGGCCTTATTCGCGAAGGGGAAGGAATAGCTGCTAAAGCATTGATTGGACTAGGACTTGGGCTTGAGAAGATTCAAGATGAAGTTGAGGCGTTGATCGGTCGCGGTCAAGAGCAGCCTAACAACATTGCCTATACGCCACGCGCGAAAAAAGTAATTGAGCTTTCGATGGATGAAGCAAGAAAGCTTGGACATACGTACGTTGGCACAGAGCATATTTTGCTTGGTCTCATCCGTGAAGGAGAAGGCGTTGCGGCACGTGTGCTCAACAATCTTGGCATTAGCCTAAATAAGGCTCGTCAACAAGTCCTTCAGCTTCTTGGCAGCAGTGAAGCAGTCTCAAGCAATCACGGTTCGCCAGCGAATGTTAGCACGCCTACGCTCGATGGACTTGCAAGAGATTTAACTGCTTATGCGAAGGAAGGAAATCTGGATCCTGTGATCGGCCGGAGCAAAGAAATTGAGCGTGTAATTCAAGTGCTTAGCCGCCGTACGAAGAACAATCCAGTACTAATCGGGGAACCGGGCGTTGGTAAAACAGCGATTGCAGAAGGTCTCGCGCAGAAGATTATCGAGAATGAAATTCCCGAAACTTTGCGTGATAAGCGTGTCATGACGCTGGATATGGGCTCCGTAGTTGCAGGTACAAAGTACCGTGGTGAGTTTGAAGATCGACTGAAGAAAATTATGGATGAGATCCGCCAAGCGGGCAATATTATTCTATTCATCGATGAGCTTCATACGTTGATTGGTGCAGGCGGAGCAGAGGGAGCAATCGATGCTTCTAATATTTTGAAACCTGCGCTAGCACGCGGTGAACTGCAATGTATCGGTGCAACTACCCTTGATGAATACCGTAAATATATTGAAAAAGATGCAGCGCTTGAGCGTCGTTTCCAACCTATAACGGTAGATCAGCCATCTCCAGAAGAAGCGATTCAAATTTTGTACGGCTTACGCGATCGTTATGAAGCTCATCACCGTGTGAAAATTACGGATGAAGCTATCGTGCAAGCAGTTAAATTATCGGATCGTTACATTCCGGATCGGTTCTTGCCAGATAAAGCGATTGACCTTATCGATGAAGCCGGTTCAAAGGTACGCTTGCATTCTTACACTGTACCGCCAAACTTGAAGCAGCTTGAAAACCGTTTGGAAGATATCCGCAAGGAGAAGGATGCAGCGGTTCAAAGCCAAGAATTCGAGAAAGCGGCAGCACTTCGCGATACGGAGCAAAAAATTCGCGAAGAGCTTGATATTACCAAAAACCAGTGGAAAGAAAAACAAGGCCGTACTGATTCTGAAGTGACACCAGAGGATATTGCTCAGGTTGTAGCTAGCTGGACGGGTATTCCTGTTAGCAAGCTGGCTGAAGAAGAGACGGAACGACTTCTGAAAATGGAAGATATTCTTCATGATCGTATCATTGGTCAAGATGATGCCGTGAAGTCAGTATCCAGAGCGATTCGTCGTGCGCGTGCCGGCTTGAAAGATCCGAAGCGTCCAATCGGCTCATTCATTTTCTTAGGTCCAACGGGTGTAGGTAAAACGGAGCTCGCCAGAGCACTTGCAGAAGCGATGTTCGGAGATGAAAATGCGGTTATCCGTATCGACATGTCGGAATATATGGAGAAACATTCGACATCCCGTCTAGTCGGAGCGCCTCCTGGTTATGTAGGTTATGAAGAAGGCGGACAGCTAACCGAGAAAGTTCGCCGCAAGCCATATTCCGTTGTTTTGTTAGATGAAATTGAGAAAGCTCACCCTGAAGTATTTAACATATTGCTTCAGGTGCTGGAGGATGGTCGCTTGACTGATTCCAAAGGCCGCGTTGTCGATTTCCGCAACACACTGATTATTATGACTTCTAACGTTGGAGCGGATCAAATCAAGCGTAATTCCTCGCTCGGTTTCACAGCCGTACAGGATGCAGGACGCGACTTCCAGCAAATGAAGGATAAAGTGCTTGGCGAGCTTAAGAAAAGCTTCCGTCCGGAGTTCTTGAACCGTATCGATGAAAGCATCGTGTTCCATTCGCTTGGCGAGGAGCATATTGCTCAAATCGTTACACTCATGTCGGATGAGCTACGCAAGCGTCTGCGTGAGCAGGAAGTTGACTTCATCTTGACGGATGCAGCAAAAAGCTTCCTTGCGAAGGAAGGCTACGATCCACAATATGGAGCTCGTCCGCTTCGCCGGGCAATCCAAAAACATATCGAAGACCGTTTGTCCGAAGATTTGTTGATGGGTAAAATCCAAAAAGGCGATACGTTCACAATCGATGAGAAGGATGGCGGTCTAACCGTTACCAAATCGATTTCCGAACAAGAGCCAGAAGAATCCACGACAAAATAAGCATGATAGTAAACTGTCCCGCAATCAGAATATCTGCTTGCGGGACAGTTTTTATTAATACAATAAATTGACAATGATAATCATTATCGTATAATAAGACTATAGCGTTACATAGAATGGAGGAACAACGATGATTGTTGTCACCAATACGATAAAAGTAAAAAAAGGCCACGGGGAGACGGTGGCGAGTAGATTTCAAAACTCCAAAGGCATAGATTTATCTCCTGGTTTTGTGCGCATGGAAGTGTTGTTAACGGAAGGCTTAGAAGAATATGATGAGCTTAAAGTAAGCACGACTTGGGAAACCAAAGCTTCCTTTGAGGGCTGGGTGTACAGTGATTCTTTTCGGCAAGCACATGCTCATAGAGGCGGGGGACAACAGGGTGAGGCAGGCCAGCAAACGGAAAGCGTGATGCTCGGCTCACAATTGACAACGCATCGCGTGTTAGTTGCTCGGCAAGCTGGAATTGAGCTTAAGCAGCATTAATTCTATTTATTTATAACTTGGTGCTCTAATAAATATGCTGCGTTGTGACTAATCTTTCGCTCTCTTATCCACTGTGGATAACGAGGGCGTTTTTTATGTTGTATTTATAGAAAAAGCCTTTGGGGATATGTTGATGAGTTGTGGATAATGTTGATAACTTGTTCGTAATTCTGTGGATAACAATGAAAAGACGTGAAATGGATAAGCTTAGCTGTGGGAAACGAATAATAAGTGGGTTATCTCCTTTTTTCATTAACAATGTGGGTTTATACATGGAGGATAAAATGGTAAACTTTATGTAGTGTGATTTTAAGCACAATCGCTAGGGCTGGCATCATTCATTTACGCTGGTTCATAACGTTTAAGGAGTACAGAATGGCCAAAATTAAATCAAAATTTGTTTGTACGGAATGTGGAACAGAATCGCCAAAATGGCTGGGGAAATGTCCCGGTTGCCACGCTTGGAATTCGATGGTGGAAGAGAAAGAAACCGTTGTGAAAACGAAGGGCGTCGGATTGTCGTCGTTTCATGCGAAAGAAAAGCCGCAGTCCATCATACATATAGAAAGTGGGCAAGAGCCTCGTATAGAAACAAGAATGCTTGAGCTTAATCGAGTGCTCGGCGGAGGTGTTGTTCCAGGCTCGCTAATTCTTGTCGGCGGAGATCCCGGAATCGGAAAATCAACGCTGTTGCTGCAAACGTCTCATGCGCTCGCGGTGAAAGGATTGAAAGTGCTCTATATTTCTGGGGAGGAGTCCGTGCGGCAAACAAGGCTAAGGGCAGATCGACTTGGTGCGCTGACGGAATCGCTTTATGTACTATGCGAAACCAATATGGAGCAAATTAACGATGCCATAGAATCAGTCCAGCCGGATTTTCTCGTTATTGACTCCATTCAAACCGTCTACGATCCAAATGTTCAATCGGCTCCCGGAAGTGTATCGCAGGTACGAGAATGCACGGCACACTTTATGCGAGTGGCCAAAATTAAAGGAATTGCGACGGTGCTCGTCGGCCATGTTACGAAGGAAGGCGCGATTGCGGGGCCAAGGCTTCTAGAGCATATGGTGGATTGTGTTCTTTATTTTGAAGGGGAGCGCCATCATACGTACAGAATTTTAAGGGCAGTCAAAAACCGCTTTGGCTCGACGAACGAGATTGGCATTTTCGAGATGGGCGAAGATGGACTGCGAGAGGTTTCGAATCCTTCTGAGCTGTTTTTATCTGAGCGTCCGCTTGGTGTATCAGGGTCAACCGTAGTTGCAAGCATGGAAGGCACAAGGCCAGTGCTTGTTGAGCTTCAGGCGCTTGTGGCCACAACTAATTTTCCATCTCCGCGCAGAATGTCAACGGGTATCGACCATAACCGAATGGCGCTCATTATCGCAGTGTTGGAGAAGCGGAACGGCATGTTTCTACAAACACAGGATGCTTACTTGAACGTAGCTGGCGGAGTTAAGCTTGATGAGCCGGCAGTCGATCTAGCAGCGGCGGTCAGCATAGCCTCCAGTTTTCGCGATGCGCCAACGAAGCCGTATGACGTTATATTTGGTGAGGTAGGATTGACGGGAGAAGTGCGTGCGGTATCGCGTGCTGAGCAAAGGGTGAAGGAAGCAGAGAAACTAGGTTTTAAACGTGTCATAATGCCAGAAAAAAGTTTAAAAGGGTGGAAACCACCCGCAGGCATAGAAATTATTGGCGTATCTACAGTGTCGGAAGCACTTAAGGCAGCGCTTGGATAGGGGGGCAGATAATGAAGGAACCTACACAGCTTGAAATTATGAATCAATTATTGCAATTAGTCGCACCAGGCACCCCTTTTCGGGATGGGCTTGAAAATGTGCTTCGGGCGAAAACGGGGGCGTTGCTGGTTGTTGGCTACAGCCCGGAAGTAATGGAAGTCGTAGACGGAGGTTTCTCCATTAATTGCGATTTCTCGCCTAACTATTTGTATGAGCTTGCAAAAATGGACGGAGCTATTATTTTGAGCGAGGATATGCGCCGAATTTTGTATGCGAATACGCAGCTTATACCGAATAGCTCAATTCCGTCGATCGAAACGGGAATTCGGCACCGTACAGCTGAACGGGTTGCAAAGCAGACAGGCAAGCTTGTTGTATCCATTTCGCAGCGCCGTAATATTATTACTTTGTATCAAGGCAATCTGCGTTATTCGTTGAAGGACATGGGTGTTATTTTGACGAAGGCCAATCAAGCGATTCAAACGCTTGAGAAATATAAAGCGGTGCTTAGCCAATCCTTTACGAATCTCTCAGCGCTTGAATTCGAAGAGCTCGTTACTCTGCAGGAAGTAGCGCATGTCATTCAACGTGTTGAAATGGTGCTGCGCATCAAGATGGAGATCAAGCGTTATGTAAATGAGCTTGGAACGGAAGGACGGCTCATCAGCATGCAAATGGATGAGCTCGTTGGCGGAGTTGAAGAGGATGCTTGGTACTTACTTAAGGATTATGCCAAAGAAAATTCGGATGAGAAAATACGAGAAATTCGAGCAGGCCTGAAGAAGCTGAGCTCTGATGAGCTGCTGGATGCGCCGCCAATCATCCGTTTGATCGGTTATCCACATACGAGCAACATGAACGATGAATCCGTGTCACCACGTGGTTATCGACTGCTGAATAAAATTCCAAGATTGCCGCTCATTATTATGAACAATCTGATTGAAAACTTCGGTCGATTGCCTCATATTCTGATGGCGACAATTGAAGAATTGGATGAGGTTGAAGGTATTGGCGAGGTGCGGGCACGTGCGATTAAGGAAGGTCTAAAGCGGATACAAGAGCAGATGTTCATTGACAGGCAAATTTAAATCCCATACAATGGATTGAATGTGGTCCTGTAACGTGGAGATACATTCGTTAAGGGTTTTGGGGCATAGTAGAGAAGAGGTGGAAAAGATGATCACAAAATCGATACCGAGCCTTCTCACGGTGGGGAACTTATTCCTAGGAGTAATCGCCATCATTCTTGTATTCAATGAAAAACCAGATACTGCGGCTATGATGGTGTTAATCGCCATGCTGCTTGATGGTGTTGACGGACGCGTTGCTCGGGCGCTGAACGTTCAAAGTGAATTCGGTAAGGAGCTGGACTCATTATCCGATGTGATTTCGTTTGGCGTAGCTCCAGCATTTATTATGTATGTAGTTGCTTTTCAAGATCTTAATCCAGCCTTGGCTTGGATTGTAACGGCATTGTTCCCAATTTGCGGGGCACTGCGGCTTGCTCGTTTCAATGTAATATCAAGTGCGCCAGGTTATTTTATCGGTCTTCCGATACCGGCGGCTGGTGGAGTGTTAGCGACATTAGCTTTATTTCAAAATGACATTTATGTATCCGTGTTGCTTGCAAGCACAGTAGTGCTTTCCATTCTTATGGTTAGTACGATTAAATATCCGAATTTCAAAAAGGTCGGTATTCCTAAGAGCGCAGTATGGGTTGTCCCTATTGTTATTGTTGTATCTGTCGTATTAGGTCTATTGTTCAAAAATGACTTATCCAAAATTTTGTTTGTACCGCTGCTTCTATATGCGCTGTACGGCCTAAAAAAAAACGTTGATCGCCGTTTGCCCAAGCGAAACCGCAAGCGGAAGAAACGTGATGAAAACGCAGAAGACCCTGTTCAAACGGAAAAGCCGGCTTGATAAAAGCAGAAATATTGAATGTGAAATAGCGTTTCAAGCACAGATCTTTGTGCTTGGGCGCTATTTTTTTCGTTCTTACAGTCCCTTTTAGCAATCTGTTATGGGATAATTTTGAAACTAATCATCTTCCAAATTCGTATTTAATAGGCGGTCAAAAACGAATTCGAATGGAGAAGATGCTGGTTTGAAACGACTATTTAGTATTAGAAAGCCTTCTTTATGGACCAAAACGATTGTTACTGCTGCTTTATCAGTCAGCCTGCTGGCTCCAGCCGTCTATGCGGCTCCCGTGGAACCGAGTGCTGCGCCTGCTCCAAAAGCGTTAAATGCTGAAAATGCGACAACTTTTTTAAACGATTTTTTTGCAACGGAACAAATCAAATCGCAATATGTAGGAGCTTCTGTCGTTATTGTGAAGGATGGGAAAACGGTAGCGCAGCGAGGATATGGCTTTGCAGACCTGGAAACAAAAAAGCCGATTGACCCTGCTTCAAGCGTGTTTCGCATCGCGTCAGTGTCCAAGACCTTTACGGCAGCCGCGGTTATGCAGCTTGTAGAGCAGGGGAAGATTTCTCTTCAAGACGATTTCACCAAGTATGTGAAGGATTTGAAGTTCGACAACCCGTTCGGCAAGCCGGTTACGATTGAGCATTTACTTACGCATACGACGGGTTTTGAAATACGTGATCCGCAGCCAGAGGATATACATACTGACTTCGGGAAAGTAGTTGAAATTGAAGACTATGTTCGGGGGCATATGCCTTCTGTTGTTCGGGAGCCGGGCAGCGCCTACATGTACGATAACTTTGCGTCGATGCTGCTTGGATTGATCGTACAAAAAGTCAGCGGTTTACCGTTTAACGATTATATGGAACAGAATATATTCAAACCGCTGAAAATGGATTCAAGCCGGTTTTTACTTGATAAAAAACTTACAGAAAATCTAGTTTCGGAGTACGACGCTGCAAACGGCAAACATGAACGATACGCAGTTACTCCTACTGTAATGCCGCAAGGGGGAATGTTCTCTACTGCTGAGGACATAAGCAAGTTTATGATTACTTTCCTGAATGGCGGTTCATCAGAATCCGGCAGCATTCTTAAGCAAGCAACCGTTGATCAGATGGAAACGTATCGCTCTTCGATTCATTCATTGCTGCCGAACACTACTTATGGATTTGAGGCACCTATTCAGCTTCCTGGGGCGGGAAGCAGTTCTTCCGTGATTGCCAAGTTTGGAGACATTGTGGGCACAAGCTCGCTTATGTTCCTTATTCCGGATCAAAAGACGGGAGTATTCATTACTTACAACAAAATAGGCCCTCTCCGTGATTTCTTCTATCAGGCGTTTATTAATTCGTTTTTCCCGGCATATGCTGAACCTGCCAAGTTCGACGCATTCACGCCGAGCACGACTGATTCATTAAATAAATTCATGGGCATTTATACTGACCTTCGTCTTGGACAACTAAATACATCAATAGAAGCAGACGGCAAAGGAAGATTGATGATTTCAGATGCTTTCCTTGGACCGCGTGCGCTTAAACAAGTAGATAAAAATCTGTTTGTAGATAGTCTTACGGGTAAATTCACGGCATTTTCGTTAGGGTCAGGCGATGAAGTGCTTTACTTTAAGGAGCCGTATCTGAATCCGCTCGGCTATGGGATGAAACATAAAGCGCCAACCTTGTTTGCTGATATTGCGAAAGACCACCCTTATGAGAAGGCAATCTATACGCTGAAAACATTAGGGCACTACTCCGATATTGAGGATGAAAAATTTAATGCTGAGCAATCAGTTACTCGGGGACAATTTGTTAAGCATCTTATGGAGATTAGCGGATTAAAAGGAAGCAGTACGGAAGAACTCGTATTTACGGATTTGGAAGGCCATTCGGCCGCTGCTTTTGTTCAGCAAGCGTATGAGCTGGGGCTGGTCAAAGGTACAACAACGAATCTGTTTGAACCGGATCGCAACATTACTCGCCAAGAAGCCGCTGTTATGATGTGGCGCGTCTTCTCTCAGCAGTATCCAGCAGAATTGTTCGAGTCGGTTAAGCTCTCCGGTGAGACTGATAAATGGGCGTTGCCAGCTGTTAAGATGATCGTTAAGCTCGGCATTTTTGGACCAGAGGTTCAAGAGCCAGAGAAAGGTGTTTTCAATTACGCTTCTAAGAAAGTTCTGAACCGCCAAGAGGAAGCTGCTATTTTATATTCTCTTCTTACACGCCCGTTAGATGTTATTGTTTCTGGATTCATGCAACAGAAGTAGCACTGTTAACGCTAAAAAAGAGGCCTCCCAATATGGGAGGCCTCTTGTGTTACTCGTTGCTCGGGAGGAAGAGATAGCTATAGTCTCTTTCCTGCGCGATTCATATGTTGCATATTTACGTTAAGTTAAACAGGCCTAAAGTTGAGCATTTGTCGTATTCATCAGCAATAACTTCATCCAGTTGAATGTCCAGCAAATTACATAAAGCAGTCATATAAAACAAGTTGCGGCCAAGATCGGCCTTGAGCGCATCGCGGCAATGCTCGCATACGGCTCCAGTGAGATGACTTTGCAGCGTCGTTTTCGCATTTTCAAGATTTAGTTCGTCCGAGTATTGTTGTTTGCGGGCATTTAGTTCAATACATCCACAGTCTGTGACTGCTTTCGTGACTGCACGATTTACCGAAGCGCCTGACTGTCCAAATTTGGACATAACATCTAGCAAGCTGCGGTGCCGAAGCAACAATTCGGATACTTGCTGCTGAAATTGATCCAGTGTAGGAGCGCTCATCGGTTCCACCTCTTTCACCAACCTCTTATGTTTTCTTCCTAATATCCATTATAAGCCTCCTATCCCCCTTTTACAAAATGTGAATTATTAAAAATTATAAATGTTTTCAATTAATCCGTGCCCCCACGGTTAGCGATCCAATTATTGGAACATAATTATAGTGGAGGTGAACCATAATGGTTAGACGAATAATTCAAATATTGGGTATGTTGTTCGGTGGTATGGCAGGCGGTGAAGTATACGGATGGATAAATGGAGCGGCCGTATGGTCTGGCTCATCCTTCGGAATGCTACAGCGATCCGGCACTTATTACATGAATGTAGCAATTGGCGCGGTTTTTGGTGTAGTTGTAGCAACGATGGTTGCAGGGCAAGTCATTCGCTATATGCAGAAGGGTGCGGAGCAAACCGCAGCGCTTCCTATGCAGCAGCTGATTGCTGGAGCTGGCGGTCTTCTAGCAGGTTTATTGCTTACTGTTCTGATCTATCCCGCAGTATCGGGTCTAGATGGTATAGGAAGTCTCCTTCCTGCTGCTATGATGTTATGCTTCGGTTATTTGGGCATGCGAATTGGTCTGCATAAGCAGGAGGAGCTGGCAGAAGGTTTTGCAGCTCTGCTGGAGAAACGGAGAGTCGCGCCTGTAGATGAGGCGGGTGGTTACGAGGAGCATAAGATACTCGATACCAGCGTTATTATTGACGGCCGTATTGCAGACATCTGTAAAACTGGATTTATTGAAGGCACGTTAGTCATTCCTGAGTTTGTGCTTGAGGAGCTGCAGCATATTGCTGATTCATCTGATTTATTGAAGCGCAATAGAGGACGCCGTGGACTTGATATTTTGAACAAGATTCAGAAAGAGCTGGACGTAAAGGTTCTTATTTATGAAGGGGATTTTGAAGAAATCGGAGAAGTAGACAGCAAGCTGGTCAAGCTGGCTAAGGCGCTTCATGGTAAAGTTGTTACCAACGACTTCAACTTAAACAAAGTATGTGAGCTTCAAGGCGTGTCGGTGCTCAATATTAATGATTTGGCTAATGCTGTGAAGCCGGTTGTTCTACCTGGAGAAGAAATCATCGTACAAGTGATAAAAGACGGCAAAGAGCATGGACAAGGTGTCGCATATTTGGATGATGGCACGATGATCGTCGTTGAGGGCGGACGTGAATATATCGGGACAACAATGGAAGTGCTTGTAACGAGCGTGCTTCAAACCTCTGCGGGCCGAATGATATTTGCAAAGCCGAAGCTGTTGGAAAAAGCGCAGTAACAAGGTATGATAGTACTATTGTTATAGCGCAAACGGCTAACGTCGACAAAAGACGGCACAAGCTCGTTTCGCAGAGAAACGTAAGTTTATTTATAAGAAGCTAGGTTTATAAATACTTATGTTTTAACTCAGTGTGAGGCGGGTCGAGGCATGGGAGCAGATTGGGGAGTTATCATCGTAGCGGCCGGACGAGGCACGCGGATGGGAACGAAAGAAAGCAAGCAGTATTTGAAGCTGGCGGACAAGCCTATTCTTGTGCATACGCTAGAGCTGTTTCAATCGATGGATTTGGTAAATGAAGTGGTTCTGGTCGTAGGCAGCGAGGACGTGGAGCGTTGCCGCAATTGGGCTTCCCTATATGGCATAACGAAGGTAACCGCTATAGTTGCCGGGGGGAAAGAACGACAGCACTCGGTATACTTAGGTCTGCAGGAGCTAAAGAACGACTGGGTGATGGTGCATGACGGTGTACGTCCGCTGGTATCGGCGAATGCCGTCCGTGCTTGCTGTTCGCAGGCTGAGCAGAGCGGTGCATCTGTGCTGGCTGTTCCAGTAAAGGATACGATTAAACAAGTCAATGAAGCGGGAGTTATCGTTTCGACTCCGGACCGCCGAAGCTTGTGGGCGATACAAACGCCGCAAGCTTTTCGACGTGTTCTACTGCAGGAGGCGCATGAGCGTGCACTTGCAGAAGAGTTCATTGGAACAGATGACGCAATGGTTGTAGAGCGCATGGGCGCAAGCGTTACTGTTGCAGAAGGCGAATATACAAATATTAAAATTACGACGCCTGAAGATTTGCCGTGGGCGGAATTTTTGCTTGCGAAGCGTCATGCCGATAGGGCAGAGGGGAATGGTGAGCAAGGATGATTCGAGTTGGAAATGGATTTGATGTGCATCAATTGGTAGAAGGACGTCCATGCATTATTGGGGGAGTAACGATTCCATATGAGAAGGGGCTTCTAGGCCATTCCGATGCGGATGTTCTGTTGCATGCCATAACGGATGCAGTACTGGGTGCGCTTGGACTTGGCGATATCGGCAAACACTTTCCGGATACAGATGCTGCTTTTAAAGATGCCGACAGCTTAAAGCTGCTGGAGGAAGTATGGAAGCTTGTGCGTGAGCGCGGATATAAGCTTGGGAACATTGATTCCACGATTATTGCTCAAAAGCCAAAAATGCTGCCTTATATTCCGCAAATGGCTGAAATTATAGCGAAGGCGCTTGAGGCTGATGTAACACAGGTGAATGTGAAAGCAACGACAACCGAGCAGCTTGGATTCACAGGACGCGGTGAAGGAATTGCAGCGCAATCCGTTGTCTGTCTAATCAAGGATGTGCTATGATCGGGATTATTCATTAATCAGCATATGCTTCGCAAAACTTTTAGGAGGTTATTTATATGACTGCAGAAGTTCGTGTACGTTATGCCCCATCCCCAACGGGTCATTTACATATTGGTAATGCAAGAACGGCCTTATTCAATTATTTGTTCGCGAGAAACCAAGGCGGTAAATTTATTATTCGGATCGAAGATACGGATGTAAAGCGCAATGTTGAGGGCGGAGAAGAGAGCCAGCTTAAGTACTTGAAATGGCTGGGCATGGATTGGGATGAGAGCATCGATATTGGCGGCGGGTACGGACCTTACCGTCAGACTGAGCGTCTTGATATATACAACAAGTACTGGCAAGAACTGCTTGATCGTGGTCTTGCTTATCGCTGCTACTGCTCGGAAGAGGAGCTTGAGAAGGAGCGGGAAGAGCAAACGGAGCGCGGCGAAACGCCTCGTTATTCCGGACGCCATCGCAATCTGACGGAAGAACAGCGCCAAGCTTTCGAAGCGGAAGGACGTGTGCCGAGTATTCGTTTCCGTGTACCGGAGAATCGGACCTATGCTTTTGACGATATCGTAAAAGGCTCAATCAGCTTTGATACAACAGAGATGGGCGATTTCGTCATCGTGAAGAAAGACGGTATCCCAACTTATAACTTCGCTGTAGTACTGGACGATTATTTGATGAAAATCAGTCACGTATTGCGTGGAGAAGACCATATCTCGAATACACCGCGCCAATTGATGATTTATGAAGCTTTTGGCTGGGAAGCTCCAAAATTCGGCCATATGACGCTAATTGTGAATGAGCAGCGCAAAAAACTAAGTAAACGAGATGAGTCCATCATTCAGTTTATTTCGCAGTATGACGATCTCGGTTATTTGCCGGAAGCGATGTTTAACTTTATTACATTGCTTGGATGGTCGCCTGAGGGTGAGCAGGAAATGTTTACTCGCGAAGAATTGGTTAATGTGTTTAATCCTGAACGTCTAAGCAAAAGCCCTGCCGTATTCGATACGCAGAAGCTTAGCTGGATGAACAATGAATATTTGAAAAAAGCTGACTTGAACCGCGTTGTTGATCTTTGCCTGCCACATTTGCAAAATGCGGGTCGTGTCGCTGCTGAACTTGATGCAGAAGGCAGAGCCTGGGTGACTGCGCTAGTAGCGCTGCATCAGGACAAACTGCGTTCCGCCTCAGAAATCGTTCCAATGACAGAGCTATTTTTCCGTGATACGGTAGAGGATGAAAGCGAAGCGGTAGAGGTTCTTGCCGAAGAGCAAGTGCCGACTGTTTTGCAGGCCTTCCTATCAAAAATCGAAGCGGGAGAAACAGCCTTTGAAGTGGATGGCATCAAAGAGATGATCAAAGCTGTACAGAAGGAAACTGGATTTAAAGGCAAACAGCTGTTCATGCCGATTCGTGCAGCCCTTACTGGACAAACGCATGGTCCTGATTTGAACCAATCACTTGCTCTGCTAGGCAAAGATAAGGTTGCTGATCGTCTGCGTGCGCGCTTGGCAGAATCTTTAGCTTAATTCTTGTAAATGAGAGTATGCATAATGCCCTTGTCACATTTTTGGGTATTCGGTATACTATGACTAATAAATGAATGAATCAAACGGCCATGAACAGGAGAAGTACGTTTGCTTGTGGATTCGCAGAGAGGACAACCGTCATTCGAGTCGGAGTCGCATCACCATGTGACTATGAGGAAACGTAATGGGGCTGCAAGTTGTCTGGTCCGCCGAACGGAAATATGCACCTGGGAGCTTTGTTCCGAGCTGTGTCAGCAGGTAATGCGCAATGATGAGGATGGCGGCGACGCTTAATCGGCTATATTGGCATATATTTGGCTGGACAGGGTAGGCAGCAACGTATCGTCTGCGTTAAAGACCTTAAGGTGAATAAACTTCAGCGAGGATAGCTGTCGATTTATTCAAGCAGAGTGGAACCGCGAGATCACACGCCTCTGCAGCATATTATGCTGCAGAGGCTTTTCTTTTATTAGAAATTTATGAGCGTAGGAAAAAGGAGCATTGTTTATGTTTCGTCATTTTCGATCGGACATACTAGCTGTTTTTGAGAATGATCCGGCTGCTCGCAGTCGCTTCGAGGTTATTTTCACCTATTCAGGTGTGCACGCAATTTGGGCGCATCGCATTGCCCATCCCTTATACCGTAGAGGTTGGTATACTACAGCGCGCTTGATCTCCCAGGTTAGCCGCTTTATGACTGGCATCGAAATTCATCCAGGTGCCCGTATCGGCGAGCGATTGTTTATCGATCATGGCATGGGTGTCGTCATTGGTGAAACCTGTGAGATTGGCGATGATGTCGTTATTTATCAGGGAGTAACTCTTGGCGGAACGGGTAAAGAAAAAGGGAAGCGTCACCCGACAATTGGCAATAATGTAGTTATTGGCTCAGGAGCGAAGGTGCTCGGCTCATTTCAAGTGGGCGAATTTTCTAACATAGGATCAAACGCGGTTGTACTCAGAGAGGTTCCTGCCAATTGTACGGTAGTTGGAAACCCGGGACGCGTGGTCAAAAGAAACGGCGAGCGTGTAGGCGATCGACTTGATCATACGAAGCTGCCCGATCCGGTCATCGAAATGTTCCGTACAATGCAGAAGGAAATAGACGAATTAAAATCCGAGCTCGATAAGCTTCGGAATCCTGTAGCTGGAGGAGAAATACGAAAATGACAGTATCCATTTATAATACAGTATCGCGGCTAAAAGAACCTTTTGTATCGCAAGAGCCAGGTAAGGTGAAAATGTACGTTTGCGGACCAACCGTTTATGACTATATTCATATTGGAAACGCTCGTCCGGTTATTTTCTTTGACGTTGTTCGTCGTTATTTGGAGGATGTAGGTAATGAAGTTCAATATGTGGTTAACTTTACAGATGTCGATGATAAGCTGATTCGTAAAGCAGAACAGCTTGGTACGACAGTCCCTGAAGTAGCGGAGACATTTATTGCGGCATTTTATGCAGATATCGAATCGCTGGGTGTTCATAAGGCGACACTTAATCCAAGGGTAACGGAGCATATTCCACAAATCGTTGCCTTTATTCAAGGCTTGATAGATAAAGGCTATGCTTATATGAGTGACGGAGACGTTTATTATCGTACGTCTGCATTCGCGGATTACGGCAAGCTCTCTCATCAGAATATTGAAGAGCTTCAATTCGGTATTCGAGTTGAAATTGGCGACCGCAAAGAGAATCAACAGGATTTTGTATTATGGAAAGGCGCTAAGCCGGGCGAAATCAAATGGGAAAGCCCTTTCGGCGATGGACGCCCAGGCTGGCATATCGAATGCTCGGCTATGGCTCGCGCATACCTTGGGGATACTCTTGATATCCATGGCGGCGGTCATGATTTGCAGTTTCCGCATCATGAATGCGAGGTTGCGCAATCTGAGGCGCTGACAGGCAAACCGCTGGCGAACTATTGGATGCATAACGGCTATATTCATATAAATAATGAGAAAATGTCCAAATCGCTTGGCAATGGCATTTCGGTGCATGAGCTGGTGAAGCGGGTTAAACCTCATGCGATTCGTTATTTTATGCTCTCTACACACTACCGCAGTCCACTCAACTTCAGTGATGACACGGTTGCACAAGCTGAGAACAGCGTAGAGCGGATTGCAAACAGTGCAGCGAATCTAAAGCATAGGCTTTCATCATTTGAAGGCAAGCTAAATGAGGCGGCAGGTGGTGGCAACGGACTTGTCCATTCTGGCGACGAAGCGCTGGATGCAAGACTAAAAGTGATTCATGAACAATTCCATGCCAAAATGAGCGATGATTTCAACACGCCTGATGCGATTACAACTGTGTTTGATTTGGTAGCTGAGGCTAATCAATATTTGAATCGTGCAGACGCCTCTGCAGAAGCGATTTATGCATTGCTTACATTGTTTGAGCGTATGGATGCTGTACTTGGCTTGCTGCCGCAGCAACAAGCGGACGCTGAACTGCTGGATGCGGATATCGAACAGCTTATAGTGGAGCGGACCGAAGCTCGCCAGTCCAAAAATTGGGCTAGAGCGGATGAAATTCGTGATTTGCTCATAGTGAAAAACATCGTCCTTGAGGATACACCGCAAGGTATCCGCTGGCGGCGTAAATGAGCGAGCATATCGATACAAACCGCTTGCTCTTTTACCCGCCGTCCAAGTCACCGCAGCTGATGAATCCGGTCGTTCTCGCTTATATGGGCGATGCTGTGTTTGAGCTTCTTGTAAGACAATATTTTATTTCACTGCCGAATCAGAAATCACATCACCTTCACCGTGAGGCAACAAAATTTGTTTCTGCCAAAGGACAAAAGAAAACATTGGATCTCTGGCAGCCGCATTTAACCGAGGAGGAGGCGGACATCGTCCGCCGAGGCCGCAATTCAAAATCGGGAGCGCCTCCCAAAAACGCTGATTTGGCTGATTATCGTCTAGCAACAGCGTTGGAGAGCTTGGTTGGATATCTTTATTATGAAGGCCGAATCGAAAGAATACATGAACTATTTGCCATTGCAATTAAGAAGCATGAGAATTAACAAGGCTCATGAAACTATTTGTAAATGAAAAAATAAAGGAGGGTTACCGATGACAGAAGAAACGATTCAAGATCAAGATGAAATGATAGCCGGTAAACATCCTGTGTTGGAAGCACTGCGTTCCGGACGAGAAATTAATAAAATATGGATTGCTGACGGTGCTCAAAAAACGTTGACGCAGCCCATTGTAGCGGAAGCTAAGAAATCCGGTATCATCGTACAGTTTGTCGACAAGCGGAAGCTCGACAGCTTAGCCCCTGGAGTTACACATCAGGGAGTTGTCGCTCAGGCAGCGGCTTTCGCTTATGTGGATGTTGAGGACATTCTGGAACGAGCAAAACAACGGGACGAGGTTCCATTTATTTTGCTATTGGATGAAATCGAAGATCCTCATAATTTGGGCTCTATACTGCGGACAGCGGAATGCACAGGCGTACATGGCGTTATCATTCCAAAACGTCGTGCAGCAGGGCTGACGGCTACGGTTCTTAAAACATCTGCGGGTGCTGCTGAGCATGTGCCGGTTGCACGCGTTACTAATTTGGCGCAAACGATCGATAGGCTGAAGGAAGCGGGCGTATGGGTAGCGGGAACCGATGTAAGTGCAAAACAGGATGTTTATAAAATGAAATTCGACATGCCGCTGGTTGTCGTTATAGGCAACGAGAGTAAAGGCATGGGAAGACTTATTAAGGAGAAATGTGATTTTCTCGTTAAACTTCCTATGCTTGGTCAGTTGAACTCGCTAAATGCTTCCGTTGCAGCTGGTGTTCTTATGTATGAGGTCGTTCGGCAGCGCCGGAGCATTTAGGTTATGAACCGGCGCGACGATATTTTATTAGTCGACGGTTATAACATAATTGGAGCTTGGCCGGTACTCGAGAAGCTGAAGGAACATGATCTGGAAGAAGCGCGGGATAAATTGCTCGATTTAATGGCGGATTATCAAGGTTTTACAGGAATGAAAGTGTATGTCGTGTTTGATGCGCATCAGGTGCCTGGATTAGGCGCTACTTACAGGCACCACAGGCTGACTATCGTTTACACAAAAGAGAAGGAAACAGCTGATGAATGCATCGAGCGTTTATGCTCGGAGCTGTTCCTCAGACGTAGAAATATATATGTAGCCACTTCGGATTTGGTCGAGCAGCATGTGGCATTCGGCAAAGGTGCGCTTCGTGTATCAGCACGGGAACTGCTTATTGATATAGGCCAGAATCGCAAAAATATCGAGCAGACACTCCGTGAGGAACAGCCGGGAAAACGGAATTCAGTAGACGGCAGAATTAGTTTAGAGGTTCGAAGCCAGCTGGAGAAACTTCGGCGCGGAGAGAAATAAAAGATTGGAAAAGCGATAATCTTCAAATAGATATAGAATGATTGACTCGGATCATTCCACTAAGTTACAAAATTCCCAGTATATCTGTGGTTGCCGGGGCTCAGATTGGTTGACGGTGTAAGGTTACATAATGTATACTGACTCTATTATTAGCGATAAGAACGTGTTGATTTTGTTCAGTATACATTCTTATCTTTCGACGTGAAACACTGTTGAGCTCAGACTTTGAGTTCAATCAGATAGGTTTGCGTGAATAAGAATCTAGCGGTGTACGCCTTGCAGGCCGGAGGGATAGTTCGTGAGTATCGACCTCAAAGAATGGAGTACGCTCGAGTATGACAGCAGTACGGACGAGGATATCGTCGAAGCGGTCCGCAATGGTGATAGCATAGCGTTGGAATATTTGATAAACAAGTATAAGAATTTTGTGAGAGCCAAAGCGCGCTCGTATTTTCTTATCGGTGCGGATCGTGAAGATATCGTGCAGGAGGGTATGATTGGTCTTTATAAGGCAATTCGTGATTTTAAAGGGGACAAGCTAGCAAGCTTCAAAGCCTTTGCTGAATTGTGTATAACCAGGCAAATTATTACCGCCATCAAAACAGCCACGCGTCAGAAACACATTCCGCTAAATTCCTACGTTTCGCTAGATAAGCCCATTTATGATGAAGATTCGGATCGCACACTGCTGGATGTCATTTGTGGTACGCGAGTATCTGATCCAGAAGAATTAATTATTAATCAAGAAGAATTCATTGGCCTTGAAGATAAGATGTCCGAAATATTAAGCGACCTTGAACGCAAGGTGCTTATGCTTTATTTGGATGGAAGGTCCTATCAGGAAATTGCTGTTGATTTGGATAGACATGTGAAATCTATCGACAACGCTCTTCAAAGGGTGAAACGCAAGCTCGAACGTTACTTGGAAGTCAGAGACATTAGCGGCTAGCCGCATTTATACGTAAATCATTTTTACGAGGACTGTCTTCCATCTGGCGGTGTCTAGGTGGAATATACGGTCCTTTTAGTTTTAAACGGACAAAAGTAGACTATACTGGTAGATACGAGACCGATGGCGCTTTTGTTTCCAATCATTCACAGGCTTAACACTTATCTTTTACATTGACATCAAAATTGCTGTATGATAAAGTGTTTAGGTAGGCCTAAAATCGAGGTTTTATTTCGTTTTGGCGTTGGAATCAATGAACTTTCATATAGAGCTTCATGATTCGTATTTTGTAGCAGTTCGGGAGGTGTAATTCAATGCGGGTAATTATCACGTTGGCATGCACAAACTGCAAACAGAGAAACTATGCGAGCAGCAAGAACAAACGCAATCACCCCGACCGCATCGAGTTGAAGAAGTTTTGCAAGTTCTGTAACGAGCAGACTCCTCATCGCGAGACGAGATAGTCAATTGGAGGTGTGAACGTGGCATTTTTGGCTAAACTAAAGCAAAGCTTTGGTACAACGTTTAGTTTTTTTGCCGACAGCTGGGCGGAACTTAAGAAGGTTCGCTGGCCAAGCCGTAAAGAGTTGACAAGCTATTCGATCGTGGTTTTGCTCACGATTACGCTTGTGACTATTTACTTTTGGCTTCTTGACATCGGGATCTCGTCTCTGGTTGAACTCATTGTTTAAGAAGGGTCCAAAGGTGGATTTGTGATGGAAAAAAGATGGTACGTCGTGCATACCTACTCAGGTTATGAGAACAAGGTGAAAGCCAATTTGGAACGCCGTGTTGAATCAATGGGCATGGAAGATAAGATTTTCCGTGTGCTTGTTCCTATGGAAGAAGAAGTGGTAGAGAAGGATGGTAAGAAGAAGACTGTCCAACGTAAGGTCTACCCCGGCTATGTTCTTGTGGAAATGGTTCAAACCGACGATTCATGGTACGTTGTTCGAAATACACCAGGTGTAACTGGATTCGTAGGATCAACAGGTTCCGGTTCAAAACCGATTCCTCTATTGCCAGATGAGGTTGAGCAAATACTCAAACACATGGGCATGGAAGAACCAAAACCGAAAATCGAGTTCGATTTGAAAGAAACGGTTCGCGTCAAAGTGGGTCCTTTCGCAGATTTTGTTGGTACAGTAGAAGAAATTTTGCTGGACAAAGCGAAGTTGAAGGTTCATGTAAACATGTTTGGCAGGGAGACCCCACTAGAGCTGGATTACACTCAAGTGGAAAAGATATAATATCTGGTTTCCGAACCCACTGGGTTAAACTAGTGGTGGTTTGGACGCGAAATAGCAATGCCCCCTTGCGGAGGCGGATGCTATTTACGCATGGAATAAAGGGTAAGGAGGTGTGTCAGGCATGGCAAAAAAGGTCATCAAGATGGTCAAATTGCAAGTTCCTGCAGGTAAAGCAAACCCAGCGCCGCCGATCGGTCCAGCACTTGGTCAAGCAGGCGTTAACATCATGGCGTTTTGTAAAGAGTTTAATGCTCGTACCGCAGATCAAGCAGGCTTGATTATTCCGGTTGTTATTACAGTATTTGAAGACCGTTCTTTCACTTTCGAAACAAAAACGCCGCCGGCAGCAGTATTGCTTCGCGTCGCAGCTGGTATCGAAAAGGGTTCAGGCGAACCGAACAAGAAAAAGGTCGCTACTGTAAAACGTGACAAAGTTCGCGAAATCGCTGAGCAAAAAATGCCGGATCTTAACGCAGCGTCTGTAGAATCGGCAATGCGTATGGTTGAAGGTACTGCTCGCAGCATGGGCGTAACTATTGTTGACTAATACCGCGAGGTAGCTTGCTTTGCGTTAGCTTCGGCTTTCGCGAGTGGGAGGATCATCCCTAGGAGGATTTTCCGCTACAACCACATGAGGAGGAAATTACAATGGCTAAACAAGGTAAAAAATATGTAGAAGCTGCTAAGCTATTTGATAGCGAAGCAACTTACGAGCCTCTAGAAGCGATTGAGCTTGTTAAGAAGGCTGCAACAGCTAAATTCGACGAGTCCGTTGAAGTAGCAGTTCGTTTGGGTGTAGACCCACGTAAACAAGACCAAGCTGTTCGTGGCGTAGTTGTACTACCACACGGCACTGGTAAAACAAAACGCGTTCTCGTTTTCGCAAAAGGCGAAAAAGTGAAAGAAGCGGAAGCTGCAGGTGCTGATTTTGTCGGCGATGCAGACATGATCAACAAAATCCAACAAGGCTGGTTCGAATTCGACGTTTGCGTAGCAACGCCGGACATGATGGCTGAAGTTGGTAAACTTGGACGTATCCTTGGTGGTAAAGGCTTGATGCCGAACCCTAAAGCTGGTACAGTAACGTTTGACGTTGCTAAAGCCGTTCAAGAAATCAAAGCCGGTAAGATTGAATACCGTCTTGATAAAGCAGGTCAAATCCATGCGCCAATCGGTAAAGTATCTTTCGATGCTGAGAAACTCAACGAGAACCTCAAATCATTGATCGATGCACTTAATCGTGCTAAACCGGCTGCGTCAAAAGGTGTTTACCTGAAAAACATTGCCGTTTCTTCAACAATGGGCCCTGGCGCTCGTGTTTCTACAGCGGCTTACCGCTAAGAAGAACGGAACTAAATTCGAATACGCATACCGTAGACAGTAGGTGCCATAAGGCTTAATTTCCTACCGAGGTGTTATGATAAAACGTTTGTAAGCAATATTCGATCCTTTAGGGTTGATGCGCGATAACGACATCATGGCCTTCGCAGTGTCTGCGAAGGCCTTTCTCATGCATCGAGGCGTGGAAAGCCCGTCGTAATTAACGGAATGTATACTATTACGGGAGGTGTACAGTTTGGCTAACGCAAATATCATCCAAGAGAAACAAGAGGCAGTTGCCGTAATCGCGGCAAAAATTGCTAATAGCTCTAGCACAGTAGTAGCTGACTATCGTGGATTGAACGTTGCTCAAGTAACTGAACTTCGGAAACAACTTCGTGAAGCAGGAATTGAATTCCAAGTTCTTAAAAACTCGCTCGTTCGTCGCGCAACTGAAGGTACGGATTATGTAGAATTGAACAACATTCTTACAGGTCCTACAGCAATTGCATTCGGTAAAGAAGACGCTGTTGCTCCAGCTAAAATTTTGAACGATTTCGCTAAGAAAAACGATGCTTTGAAACTTAAAGGCGGCGTTGTTGAAGGTAAAGTCGTATCTCAAGAAGAAATTAAAGCTCTTGCGGAACTTCCGTCCCGCGACGGTTTGCTCTCTATGCTCCTCAGCGTATTGCAAGCTCCAGTGCGCAACTTCGCGCTTGCAGTTAAAGCAGTCGGCGAGAAACAAGAAGCACAAGCTTAATTTTTTTCAAGAGTCCCTTATAGTAATGAACCGACGCAAGTCGGCTGTAGGATAAACCAAAAAAAATAAACCATATTCCCGGAGGTATAATCATGTCTAAAGAACAAATCTTAGAAGCGATTAAAGTTATGAACGTTCTTGAACTGAACGATCTTGTTAAAGCAATTGAAGAAGAATTCGGCGTAACTGCAGCAGCTCCAGTAGCAGCAGCAGGTGCTGGCGCAGCTGTAGAAGCTGAGCAAACTGAATTTGACGTTATCCTTAACGGCGCTGGCGCTTCAAAAATCAACGTAATCAAAGTTGTTCGCGAAATCACAGGTCTTGGCCTGAAAGAAGCGAAAGACTTGGTTGATAGCGCTCCTAAAGCAGTTAAAGAGAAAGTTGCTAAAGAAGAAGCAGAAGCTGTTGCAGCTAAGCTTACTGAAGCTGGCGCTTCCGTAGAAGTTAAGTAGTATTTCTTTCAATAAAATAAGCTGATCATGCGATTGAATGATGAATCGGCCGGCGAGCCCCTTGAAACGTCAGGTTTCAAGGGGTTCGTTGTATGTTGAAGGATAAGAATGTGCAAGTTTTTGGCTTGTCCATTCTTATCCTTCAACGAGAATCGAGTATCTTTTCGCTGAAGCAAGGCGATATCAAAATACTCGATGCAATATGGAATAGCGGGGAGTGATGAATAATGTCGAATCACTATTACTCACAGAGCCCAGATGTTAAGCATAATCGTCAAGTTCATGAAGCAATTCTCCGAGGCTTTTCTTTGAAGTTTATGACGGATGCCGGCGTATTCTCGAAATCAGGAGTTGATTACGGGAGTCAGGTATTGATCGATGCTTTGGAGCTGAATGCAAATGCAAACATTCTTGATGTTGGCTGTGGTTATGGTCCTATTGGATTAACATCAGCAAAACTCGCTGAGCATGGGCAAGTAACGATGATTGATATAAATGAAAGAGCGGTAGAGCTTTCGCGTGAGAACGCAAAGCTTAACCAGATATCTAATGTTACCGTTTTGCAAAGTGATCTATTTGAAGCAGTTAAGCAAATGAAGTTCGATGTCATCGTTACAAATCCGCCTATCAGGGCGGGGAAGTCAGTCGTTCATCGGATTTTTGAAGAAGGTTATGAATTGCTCGAACAAGGCGGCAGCATGTGGGTTGTCATACAGAAGAAGCAAGGGGCGCCTTCGGCGAAAGCTAAATTAGAGTCATTATTTGCAGATGTAGAGGAAGTAACAAAGGATAAAGGCTACCGTATTTTCCGAGCTGTAAAAGCTTAGAAAATTAGAGAAAAATATGTTTTGAAAATATGTTTGAAAACTGAATAATATTTATTGACTTGACATTTGCGATATGGTAAGATTATAAAATGTCAGCATTAAATTGGGCTCGATCTCTTTAGTTAACTAAAATGTCAAGTGTAAATTTAAAGCGCGGAATGCATAAGTTTTACACATTTGACGTATAATGTTTACGTTTTGGGCAAAATTATTTGATATGAGACTGTCACGGCCGCGCTGTGATTAGTTAACTGCCGGAACATGCTCTTTTTTCGAACCATTCGATAAGGGCTTTTCTTTATTTGACTATATAGGCGGCTGGTTCGTCTATAGTGACGCAGTGATTATCGATGCTGTGATACAGACATGAGGGGTGAGGTTAAGTTGGCAGGACAACTTGTTCAGTATGGTCGGCGCGCGCGCAGAAGCTACGCCAGGATCAACGAGGTGCTGGAAGTCCCGAACCTGATTGAAATCCAACAAAAATCGTATGAGAAGTTTTTGGACAGCGACCTAATTGAGTTGTTCCAAGATATTTCTCCGATTTCGGACTTTACGGGCAATCTATCGCTTGAGTTTATCGACTATAGCTTGGGCGAACCGAAATATTCGGTCGATGAATCAAAAGAGCGCGATGTGACGTATGCAGCTCCTTTACGCGTTAAGGTGCGACTTTTCAATAAGGAAACTGGCGAAGTAAAGGAACAAGAAGTTTTCATGGGTGATTTCCCGCTTATGACAGAGACGGGCACGTTTATTATTAACGGAGCCGAACGTGTCATAGTCAGCCAATTGGTTCGATCCCCGAGTGTGTACTTCAGCACGAAGGTCGATAAGAACGGGAAGAAAAACTACACAGCTACTGTTATTCCTAACCGTGGCGCTTGGCTAGAGCTTGAAACGGATGCTAAAGATATCATCTACGTTCGTATTGACCGGACCCGGAAAATACCGGTAACGGTACTTTTGCGTTCGCTTGGATTCGGTACTGACGCTGAGATTCTTGAACTGCTAGGCCATGATGAGTACATTCGGAACACGCTAGACAAAGATAACACGGATTCGACTGAAAAAGCGCTTATTGAAATTTATGAGCGTCTTCGTCCAGGCGAGCCTCCGACTTTGGATAATGCGAAGAGCTTGCTAGTTGCTCGTTTCTTTGATCCAAAACGTTATGACTTGGCCAACGTAGGCCGTTACAAAATAAACAAAAAACTTCACATCAAGAACCGTTTGTTCAATCAACGTCTTGCGGAAAATCTAATTGATCCTGCGACTGGCGAAATTATTGCTGAGTCCGGACAAATGATTGACCGCCGCTTGCTTGATGAAATTCTCGAGAAGCTTGAGAAGGATGTTGGTTTCAAAACGTATCATGTTGCTAATGGCGTTCTTGATGCTGATAGTATTCCACTACAAACGATCAGCGTATTCTCACCATATGACGAAAGCAAAGTAATTAAAGTTATTGCGAATGGCATTATTGATAAATCCGTCAAGCATATCACGCCTGCGGACATCATTTCTTCCATTAACTACTTTATCAACTTGCTTCATGGCGTAGGCAGCACGGATGATATCGATCATCTAGGCAACCGTCGTCTGCGTTCTGTTGGCGAGCTGCTTCAAAACCAATTCCGTATCGGTCTGTCTCGTATGGAGCGCGTTGTGCGTGAGAGAATGTCCATTCAAGACGCGAATGCAATTACGCCGCAAGCGCTAATTAACATTCGTCCGGTTATTGCATCTATAAAAGAGTTCTTCGGCTCCTCGCAGCTGTCCCAGTTTATGGACCAAACGAATCCGCTTGCTGAATTGACGCATAAGCGTCGTTTGTCAGCACTTGGACCCGGCGGTTTGACTCGGGAACGCGCGGGCTTTGAAGTTCGTGACGTCCATCACTCCCACTATGGGCGGATGTGTCCGATCGAGACGCCAGAGGGACCGAATATCGGTTTGATCAACTCCTTGTCTTCCTTTGCTCGTATTAACGAATATGGCTTTATTGAAGCACCATATCGTTGGGTAGATCCGAAGACTGGAATTGTTACAGAACAAATCGCATATCTGACTGCTGACGAGGAAGATAACTACGTAATCGCGCAAGCGAATGCGAAGCTGACTCCAGACGACAAGTTTGCAGAAGAGAATACGATCGTTCGTTACAATAAACAAGCCGATAACATTTTGACTATGCCTAGTGATCGCGTTGATTACATGGATGTATCGCCTAAACAGGTAGTATCTGTTGCGACAGCGTTAATTCCTTTCTTGGAAAACGATGACTCCAACCGTGCCCTCATGGGATCCAACATGCAACGTCAAGCGGTACCGCTTCTTATCCCTAGATCACCACTTGTTGGTACAGGTATGGAGCACAAGGCAGCGAAAGACTCAGGCGTTTGTATCGTAGCGAAGCATGACGGTATAATCGAACGTTCTTCCGCTAATGAAATCTGGCTTCGTCGCGTCGAGCAAATCGATGGCAAGCCGGTTACTGGTGACTTGGTAAAACATAAACTACACAAGTTTATGCGCTCTAACCAAGGAACGTGCATCAATCAACGCCCGCTTGTACGTAAAGGTGACGTTATTAAAAAAGGTGATATCCTTGCGGATGGTCCTTCCACTGAAAAAGGCGAATTGGCTCTTGGACGCAACGTCGTTGTTGCATTCATGACGTGGGAAGGCTACAACTATGAGGATGCGATCCTGCTAAGTGAAAAGCTAGTGAAAGAGGATGTTTATACATCCATTCACATCGAGGAATACGAGTCTGAGGCTCGTGATACGAAGCTTGGACCTGAAGAAATTACACGCGACATTCCGAATGTCGGAGAAGAAGCTCTTCGCAACCTAGATGAGCGCGGAATCATTCGTGTCGGAGCTGAAATCGGCGCTGGCGATATCCTAGTTGGTAAAGTAACGCCTAAGGGTGTAACAGAGCTAACTGCGGAAGAAAGATTGCTGCACGCTATCTTTGGTGAGAAGGCTCGTGAAGTACGTGATACATCGCTACGCGTGCCGCATGGTACAGACGGTATCGTTGTTGACGTTAAAGTATTTACGCGGGAGAATGGCGACGAATTGCCACCAGGCGTTAACCAGCTCGTTCGTGCTTATATTGCTCAAAAACGGAAGATTTCCGAAGGCGACAAAATGGCCGGACGTCATGGTAACAAAGGTGTAATCGCTCGTATCATGCCTGAAGAAGATATGCCTTTCCTACCGGATGGCACACCTGTAGAAGTTGTTCTTAACCCGCTCGGCGTACCGTCGCGGATGAACATCGGTCAGGCGCTTGAAGTTCACTTGGGTATGGCTTGTAAGCATCTCGGCATCCACGCTGCTACGCCAGTATTTGACGGCGCGCGCGAGAATGACGTTTTCGATACGATGGAAGAAGCAGGCATGCAGCGTAACGGTAAAACCGTACTGTATGACGGACGGACAGGCGAGAATTTCGAACGTGAAGTTACAGTTGGGGTCATGTACATGATTAAACTGGCGCACATGGTCGATGATAAAATCCATGCCCGTTCCACTGGTCCTTACTCACTCGTTACACAACAGCCGCTCGGTGGTAAAGCACAGTTCGGTGGACAACGTTTCGGGGAGATGGAGGTATGGGCGCTTGAGGCATATGGCGCTGCATACACGCTTCAAGAAATATTGACTGTTAAATCCGATGACGTGGTTGGTCGTGTTAAAACGTACGAATCCATCGTTAAAGGCGAAAACGTACCAGAGCCAGGTGTTCCGGAATCGTTCAAAGTTTTGATCAAAGAGCTTCAAAGTTTGGGTATGGACGTTAAAATTCTATCCGAGAATGAAGAAGAGATCGAAATGAAGGAAATGGATGATGAAGACGAGGCAACAGGCGATAAGCTTAACCTCAATATAGAAGGTGCCGAAGTCGGCGCTGCTGAATAAACTAGTTGCTAGATTCCGTCAAATGGTCACGCGCCTATGACGGAATCTAGCTGATTAGATAGACATTGTCATACATGACGGAGGAGGGTTGCTCCTTGTTGGACGTGAACAACTTCGAGTATATGAAGATAGGTCTGGCTTCGCCGGATAAAATTCGCTCGTGGTCCCGCGGAGAAGTTAAAAAACCGGAGACGATCAACTATAGGACCTTAAAACCGGAGAAGGAAGGACTCTTCTGCGAGAAAATTTTTGGACCTACAAAAGACTGGGAATGTCATTGCGGCAAATACAAACGTGTACGCTATAAAGGCGTCGTTTGTGATCGCTGTGGCGTTGAAGTAACTCGCGCTAAAGTTCGCCGCGAACGTATGGGTCACATCGAGCTAGCAGCTCCAGTTTCTCATATTTGGTACTTCAAAGGGATTCCAAGCCGTATGGGCCTTGCACTTGATATGTCGCCTCGTTCGCTTGAGGAGATCATTTATTTTGCATCCTATGTCGTAACGGATCCAGGTGATACCCCACTTGAGAAGAAACAACTTCTATCGGAGAAAGAATACCGCAGCTACCGTGAGAAATACGGGTATGGATTCCATGCTGGTATGGGTGCCGAAGCTGTTAAAAAACTTTTGCAAGATATCGACGTTGACAAAGAATTGGAGCAATTGAAAGAAGAACTGCGTACTGCTCAAGGACAACGACGCAATCGTGCGATCAAACGTCTTGAAGTAGTAGAAGCATTCCGCAATTCCGGCAACGAACCGGAATGGATGATTCTAGACGTGCTTCCTGTCATCCCTCCTGAGCTTCGTCCGATGGTACAGCTTGATGGCGGTCGTTTTGCGACTTCTGACCTCAATGATTTGTATCGTCGTGTTATTAACCGTAACAACCGTCTGAAGCGTTTGCTTGATCTGGGCGCTCCTGATATTATCGTGCAAAATGAAAAACGGATGCTGCAAGAAGCGGTTGACGCATTGATCGATAACGGTCGTCGCGGTCGCCCTGTTACAGGTCCGGGTAACCGTCCGCTTAAATCCCTCAGCCATATGCTGAAAGGTAAGCAAGGACGTTTCCGTCAGAACTTGCTCGGTAAACGGGTTGACTACTCTGGTCGTTCGGTTATCGTAGTAGGTCCAAACCTCAAAATGTTCCAGTGCGGTCTTCCTAAGGAAATGGCACTAGAATTGTTCAAGCCTTTCGTTATGAAAGAGCTTGTTAATAAAGGCCTAGCACATAACATTAAGAGTGCGAAGCGCAAGGTTGAACGCGTAAGCCCTGAGGTATGGGATGTTCTTGAGGAAGTAATCAAGGAGCACCCAGTATTGCTTAACCGTGCCCCGACGCTTCACAGACTAGGTATTCAAGCATTTGAACCTATCTTGGTTGAAGGTCGCGCAATTAAGCTTCACCCGCTCGTATGTACAGCTTACAACGCTGACTTCGACGGTGACCAAATGGCCGTTCACGTTCCGTTGTCTGCTGAAGCACAAGCAGAAGCACGTTTGCTAATGCTTGCATCAGGCAATATCCTTAACCCGAAAGACGGCAAACCGGTCGTTACTCCTTCACAGGATATGGTACTAGGAAGCTTCTACTTGACGATGGATAACAAAGAGGCTAAAGGCAGTGGTTCCGTATTTGGTACCATTAACGAAGCGATCTCTGCTTACCAACGTGGTATTGTTTCCTTGCACGCCAGAATTTTCATTCCGGTTCGTGTGCTTAAAAAAGTTAACTTCACCGAGCAGCAGCAAAACTCGTTACTCGTTACGACAGTTGGTAAAGTCATCTTCAACGAAATTTTCCCTGAAGATTTCCCTTATATCAACGAAGCAACGAAAACGAACCTATTGCACGGTACACCAGATAAATATTTCGTTTACGAAAAAGGCGCAGATCTTCCTAAATTCTTGGATGCAATCGAAACGCCTGGTGCGGTAGGTAAAGACTATCTTGCATTAGTTATTGCAGAATGTTTCCGCCAATACCACACTACGCTTACTGCGATGCTTCTTGACCGCATTAAGCAGCTTGGTTTCACTTACTCAACTAAGGCTGGTATTACGATCGGCGTAGCTGACGTTATCATTCCGAAAGAGAAAGACGAAATCATGAAGCGCTCCGATGAGAAGGTTGCTACCGTTATGAATCAATACCGTCGTGGTTTGATTACAAACGAAGAGCGCTATGACCGGATCATTACAATTTGGGGTAAATGTAAAGACGAGATCACCGAAGTTCTTATGAAATCGATGGATCGTTACAACAACATCATGCTCATGGTGGACTCCAAAGCACGGGGTAACAAATCTCAAATTACACAGCTTGGCGGTATGCGTGGTTTGATGGCCAATCCATCCGGTCGTATCATCGAGTTGCCAATTAAATCGAACTTCCGCGAGGGTCTTACAGTACTCGAGTACTTTATTTCTACTCACGGAGCGCGGAAAGGTCTTGCCGATACTGCCCTTCGTACTGCCGATTCCGGTTACTTGACTCGTCGACTTGTTGACGTTGCACAAGACGTAATCGTACGTGAAGAAGATTGCGGTACCGATAAAGGCTTCTCTGTAAGCAAAATTCAAGACGGTAAAGAGGTTATTGAAGATCTTTATGACCGTATTGAAGGCCGCTATGCGTTTGAAACGGTTCGTAATCCAAAAACAGGCGAGATTATTGTTAACCGCAGTGAGTTGATTGACTCTAACAAAGCGGATGCAATTATCGACGCTGGTGTTGAAAAACTGCAAATTCGTTCCGTACTAAGCTGCCGTGCTCGTCATGGCGTATGTAAGATCTGTTACGGACGTAACCTTGCAACTGGTAAACATGTTGAGATTGGGGAAGCGGTAGGTATTATCGCAGCTCAATCCATCGGTGAGCCAGGAACACAGCTCACAATGCGTACGTTCCATACGGGCGGCGTTGCGGGAGATGATATCACACAAGGTTTGCCGCGTATCCAAGAGTTGTTTGAGGCGCGTAATCCGAAAGGCCAAGCGATTATTTCTGAGCTTGATGGTGTGGTTAAAGAAATCCGTGAAGCTAAGGACCGTCGTGAAATCGAGGTTCAAGGTGAAGCGGAATCGAAAGTGTATGCTGTTACCTATGGTTCGCGTATCCGCGTAACGCAAGGTCAACAAATCGAAGCCGGCGATGAGCTGACTGACGGTTCAATTGACCCTAAAGATATGCTGCGTATCAAAGGTATCCGTGGCGTTCAAAACTACATTTTGCAAGAAGTACAGCGCGTTTACCGAAATCAAGGGGTAGAAATCAATGACAAGCACGTTGAGGTCATGATTAAACAAATGCTCCGTAAAATTCGTATCGTAGATGCAGGCGGCACAACGTTGCTTCCTGGTGCGTTCGTTGATATTCATGAATATGAAGCTCAAAACCGCACTGCGATTTTCGCAGATCTCGAACCAGCTGTTGCAAAACCAGTTTTGCTCGGTATTACGAAGGCATCGCTTGAGACAGATTCGTTCTTGTCAGCAGCTTCCTTCCAAGAAACAACTCGTGTATTGACTGATGCAGCTATTAAAGGCAAAGTTGACCAGTTGCTTGGACTCAAGGAAAATGTTATTATCGGTAAGTTGATTCCAGCAGGTACTGGAATGGCCCGTTATCGTAACATTCGTTTTGCTGGACTTGAAGATGAAACAACTACTGCAGTTGAAGGCGAACTAGAAACAGAAGCTGTAACAGTCGACTAGTCGGCTTGAAGAGATTATGTTCTTAAAACCGGATACTAACTAATATCGAAGGAGCGTCACATCTTCCGTTTCCTTGGAAGCGGAAGATGACCGCTCTTTTATATGTTTACAGTATGAGATTCATTTACAAAAAGTTTACAAGTGATTATCCTAGAAGGTTCTTGACACAAGCACATAGTAGGTGATACTATATCGAAGTGTGCCTAATTGTGTGTTCGCTGAATGGAAGAATTGAAGGTGATTATCATGCAATTCAAAGTCGGCGCGAAGCAAACGACGAAGATGCTCGAGCAACAAAGAGCCATTAAAGTCTATATCGCACGAGATGCAGATCCGCAGATGAAAGAGAAGATTGTTCATCTATGTGAGCGGGCGGGAGTTCCAATGAAATGGATCGACACGATGATAGAGCTTGGGGAAACCTGTGGCATCGATGTCGGGGCCGCGATGGCAGCGCTCGTAACCGAAGAAGAATAACGCAATAGCCGTTTTTGTTAGTTGATTATTTAGCGATGATTAGCTGGCGAGAACTTTTGTTTGTTCTTTTATGATCCGCCTGGATCTGTGGGCTTAATTTTAGGTAAAATGTCTACCATACATGCGTAAACAGCTATTGCCGTCTTTTGGTGGGAAGAGCCCGCTTACGCGAAAGAATATAAGTTGATTTATAAACAACTTCTTTATAAATGCTTATATTTTCAAAAGACATGAATATAGGGAAGGGGGTGGCAACATGCCAACTATTAACCAGCTAGTCCGTAAAGGACGCCAAGCGAAAGTCGTTAAATCGAAATCGCCGGCATTGCAAAAAGGTTTCAATGCATTGAAACGTGAAGCTACAAACATCAGCGCTCCTCAAAAACGCGGTGTGTGCACTCGTGTAGGTACAATGACTCCAAGGAAACCGAACTCCGCACTTCGTAAATATGCTCGTGTTCGTTTAACGAACCGCTTAGAAGTTACGGCTTACATTCCAGGTATCGGACACAACTTGCAAGAGCATAGCGTAGTTTTGATCCGTGGTGGTAAAGTAAAAGACTTAGCAGGAGTACGTTATCACATCGTTCGCGGTGCACTTGATACTGCAGGTGTAAACAACCGTATGCAAGCTCGTTCGAAATACGGTACGAAACGTCCGAAAGTTAAAAAATCATAATCATAACCTTAACAGGTTATTGAAATGCTAGAAATAGCAACTATTAGAAGAAAGGGGGACTTTCTCATGCCACGCAAAGGTCCTGTAACGAAACGCGATGTGCTTCCAGATCCGCTATATAATAGCAAACTGGTAACGCGCCTAATCAACCGCATTATGCTTGACGGTAAAAGAGGCGTTGCACAAACACTATTGTATGATGCTTTCAAACTGATTCAAGAACGCACGGGTAAAGATCCGATGGAAGTGTTCGAAGCTGCTTTGAAAAATATTATGCCTGTACTTGAGGTTAAAGCACGCCGTGTCGGCGGTGCAAACTATCAAGTGCCGATCGAAGTTAAACCAGAGCGCCGTACGGCACTTGGTCTCCGTTGGCTCGTGAACTACTCACGTAACCGCGGTGAGAAAACGATGGAAGAGCGTTTAGCTGCTGAAATCACAGATGCTTCCAATAACACTGGCGCAGCTGTTAAAAAGCGCGAAGATACTCACAAAATGGCTGAAGCGAACAAAGCGTTTGCTCACTACCGCTGGTAGAATTTTTACATTCGAGAGGAGACAATTTTATGTCAAGAGAGTTCTCCTTGAAAAATACGCGTAACATCGGGATTATGGCGCATATTGATGCCGGTAAAACCACAACTACTGAACGGATTTTGTTCTTCACGGGCCGTACTCACAAAATCGGAGAGGTGCACGAAGGTGCAGCTACGATGGACTGGATGGAACAAGAACAAGAGCGCGGTATTACAATTACGTCTGCCGCGACGACTGCTCAATGGCATGGACACCGCATTAATATTATCGACACCCCGGGACACGTTGACTTCACTGTTGAAGTTGAACGTTCCCTACGCGTATTGGACGGGGCCGTTGGGGTTTTCAGTGCAAAAGAAGGCGTTGAGCCACAGTCTGAAACCGTATGGCGTCAGGCTGACCGTTACAACGTACCTCGGATTGCCTACGTAAACAAGATGGATATCATTGGTGCAGATTACCTAAACGTAATCAAAGACATGCGTGAGCGTCTTGGTGCCAATGCCGTAGCAATTCAAATTCCAATCGGCGCGGAAAGCGACTTTAAAGGTATTATCGATATCGTTGAACGTGTAGCTTATATCTACAAAGACGATACTGGTAAAGACCCTGAAAAAGTTGAAGTTCCAGCTGAGTATGTAGAGCAAGTAGATGCACTACGTACGGAATTGATTGAGAAAGTAGCAGAATTGGATGAAGAATTAACGATGAAATATTTGGAAGGTGAAGAAATCACTATTCCAGAAATTAAAGCAGCACTCCGTAAAGGTGTTTGCGAAGTTAAAATCTTCCCTGTTGTAGCTGGCTCCTCATACCGTAACAAAGGTGTTCAGCCGATGTTGGATGCTGTTGTGGATTACCTACCTTCACCTCTTGATGTACCAGCTATCAAAGGTACTCTTGAAGACGGTGAAGAAGGAGAACGTCCATCTTCAGACACAGAGCCTTTCGCGGCTTTGGCATTCAAAATCATGACTGACCCTTATGTTGGTAGACTTACTTTCTTCCGTGTGTATTCTGGTGTACTAAAATCCGGTTCGTATGTCCTTAACTCAACAAAAGGCAAACGTGAACGTATTGGACGTATTCTTCAAATGCACGCAAACAGCCGTCAAGAGATCACGGAAGTTTATTCCGGCGATATCGCTGCAGCTGTAGGTTTGAAAGATACTACTACTGGTGATACACTTTGTGATGAGAAGCACATCATCGTTCTTGAATCGATGAACTTCCCTGAGCCGGTTATCTCGGTTGCTATCGAACCAAAAACGAAAGCTGACCAAGACAAACTAGGTATCGCTATTTCCAAGCTTGCTGAAGAAGACCCTACTTTCCGTGCACATACGGATGAAGAAACAAACCAAACAATTATCTCTGGTATGGGTGAGCTTCACCTTGAGATCCTTGTTGACCGTATGTTCCGCGAATTCAAAGTTGAGACAAACGTTGGTAAACCACAAGTTGCTTACCGTGAAACGTTCCGTCAAGCTGCGAAGGTTGAAGGTAAGTTCGTTCGTCAGTCCGGTGGTAAAGGTCAATTCGGTCATTGTTGGGTTGAGTTTTCACCACTTGAGCCTGGTACAGGCTTCATATTCGAAAACAAAACAGTTGGTGGATCAATTCCTCGTGAATTTATCGCTCCAATCCAAGCTGGTATCGAAGAGTCAATGAAGAACGGTGTTGTAGCCGGCTTCCCGCTCGTTGATGTTAAAGCTGTTGTTGTTGACGGATCTTACCATGATGTTGACTCCTCGGAGATGGCGTTTAAAATTGCAGGTTCGATGGCGCTTAAAGCTGCCAAAGAAAAATGTAAGCCAGTTCTTCTTGAGCCAATCATGAAAGTTGAAGTTACTGTTCCAGAAGAGTACATGGGCGACGTTATGGGTATGCTTAACTCCCGTCGTGGTCGTATCGAAGGTATGGATACTCGTGCAGGTGCACAAATTATCCGCTCCAAGGTACCTCTCTCCGAGATGTTTGGTTATTCCACTACACTACGTTCCGGTACACAAGGACGCGGCGTATTCTCTATGGAGCTTTCTCACTATGAAGAAGTTCCAAAATCAATCTCTGATGAGATTATTGCTAAAAACAAAGGCGAGTAATCGTTTTTGGACTAGCGCTCAACAAATTGCTTTTGCCGTCATTTTGGTTTGCTTGCGAGCCAAATGTCGGCCACACATAAAAAATATGATGTTAAATTGAGGAGGCTCAAGTTCAATGGCTAAGGCAAAATTTGAACGTAACAAACCGCACGTTAATATCGGTACTATCGGTCACGTCGATCACGGTAAAACGACTTTGACTGCAGCTATCACAACTGTACTTTCCAAAAAATACGGCGGTGCAGCAATCGCATTCGACCAAATCGATAAAGCTCCAGAAGAGCGCGAGCGTGGTATCACGATCTCGACAGCTCACGTTGAGTATGAGACGCCTGCTCGTCACTACGCACACGTTGACTGCCCAGGTCACGCCGACTATGTAAAAAACATGATCACTGGTGCTGCTCAAATGGACGGAGCTATTCTTGTAGTTTCCGCTACTGACGGCCCTATGCCACAAACTCGTGAGCACATCTTGCTTTCGAAACAAGTAGGCGTACCTTACATCGTTGTATTCTTGAACAAATGCGACATGGTTGAAGACGAAGAGCTTCTTGAGCTAGTTGAAATGGAAGTTCGTGACCTTCTTTCTGAGTATGAGTTCCCAGGCGACGACACTCCAATCATCCGTGGTGCAGCTCGTGAAGCACTTGCTAACCCAGATGGTCCTTGGGCTGAAAAAATCATCGAGCTTTTCGAGCAAGTGGATACTTATATCCCTACTCCTGAGCGCGATACTGCTAAGCCTTTCCTTATGCCTGTCGAGGACGTATTCACAATCACTGGCCGTGGTACTGTTGCTACAGGTCGTGTTGAGCGTGGCGTTATCAAAGTTGGCGACGAGATCGAAATTATCGGTCTTGCTGAAGAATCCCGTAAGTCCGTAGTAACAGGCGTTGAAATGTTCCGTAAATTGCTTGACTCCGCTCAAGCTGGTGACAACGTAGGTGCTTTGCTTCGTGGTGTAGACCGCAGCAACATCGAGCGTGGTCAAGTTTTGGCTAAACCGGGTTCGGTTAAACCACACACTAACTTCACTGCTCAAATCTACGTTCTAACTAAAGAAGAGGGTGGCCGTCACAAGCCTTTCTTCACTGGTTACCGTCCACAGTTCTACTTCCGTACAACTGACGTAACGGGTATCATCAACTTGCCAGAAGGTACTGAAATGGTTATGCCTGGCGACAACATCACTGTAACGGTTGAGCTTATCGCTCCAATCGCTGTTGAAGAGGGAACTCGTTTCTCTATTCGTGAAGGTGGCCGTACTGTAGGCGCTGGCGCTGTAGCTTCTATCCAAAAATAATTCATTGCGGCTTAGCCGCTATGAATGACAAAAGCCCTCACTTCGGTGAGGGCTTTTTATTTTTCTATGTATAACGGTCAATAGGGCTTCTTACTTAATTTTACAAATAACTATTCATTGACTGTATGCCTTAAGCCCATTTAATATTAAGGAATAGTAGGTAGAGCTTGTCCTTCACTTATTAATTGAAGTCATTCCGCACCGAAATAGGCTTTAATGATAGAAAGCGATAATGCTTTGCTGTACATGTTTTTTTGCAAACGGCTTCATTACAAGAGAATTTATATGATGAGAGGGGTTTGAAGAATGAACAGAAAATTTATACTTAGCTTGGTATTAGCTTCAGTTATGGTAGTAACAGCAGCATGTGGTGCAAACTCAGGTAAAGCAGGCACAGAGAACGAAGGAAATAAATCGGGCTCAGGCAACAGTGAGAAACAGTATACGATCGCGATCTCACAAATTGTTGAGCACCCATCATTGGATGCAACGCGCGAAGGCTTTATTGCAGCACTAAAAGATGGTGGATTTGAAGAAGGCAAAAATCTTAAAATCGACTTCAATAATGCGCAAGGTGAGCAAGCGAATATTGCTACAATTGCACAAAAGATTAAATCAAGTAAAAGTGACCTTGCATTAGGAATTGCAACTCCGACTGCACAAAGCTTGGCTGATGAAGTCAAGGACATCCCTGTATTATTCGCTGCAGTTACAGATCCAATTGATGCAGGAATCGTTACACAATTGAAAGCTCCAGGAGGAAATGTTACTGGTGCTTCTGATACGAATCCAGATGCCATTAAACAAACGATGGATTTTATCGCTGCTCAATTTCCTAATGTAAAAAATGTGGGCCTTGTTATTAATGAAGGAGAACCAAATGCGGTTGTAATGGGCGACATTGCTGAAAAGGCACTTGCTGAACATGGCATTAAGCTCGTTAAAGCTTCGGTAGCGAACTCTTCAGATGTTAAACAAGCGGCAGAATCACTAGTTGGCCGTGTAGAAGCTATCTACATCACTTTGGATAATATGGTTGTTAGCGGCGTTGATGCTATTATTGAAGTGGCTAATAAAAATGATATTCCATTCTTCTCTGCTGACCGTGATACGGTAGAAAAAGGTGCTTTTGCGGCAGTAGGCTTCAAATATTACGATCATGGTTATGAAGTTGGCCAAATGGCAGTAGAGATTTTGAAAAATGGTAAAAAACCAGCAGACATGGATGTTACAGTGCCACAGAAGCTTGACTTCATTTTCAACTTGAAAGCAGCAGCTGAGCAAGGCATTACAGTTACTGACGAGATGAAAGCATTCGTTAAAGATCAAGCAAACAACATTATCGAGTAAATTAAAATTCATTTGCTAAAAATAATAGGCTCATAAGTTCAAAAGGGGTGACCGGGCTACTCGTTCACCCCCTTGTTATGAAAAAGGAGGTATGTCATATGCTCGTATCAATGCAGGGAGCTTTAGAGAGTGGATTATTGTATGCGCTTATGGCACTTGGAGTATATATAACGTTTCGAATTCTTGATTTTCCGGATTTGACGGTAGATGGCAGCTTTACAACAGGCGCAGCTATCGGTACGGTTATGACGGTTAATGGAACAGCTCCATGGATTGCGGTATTGTGTGCATTTGCAGGTGGGGCTATAGCGGGTACATGTACAGGCTTACTCCATACAAAGGGTAAAATAAACGGACTATTGTCAGGCATTATTATGATGATAGCACTGTATTCAATCAATTTAAGAATTTTGGGAAAACCAAACGTTTCCTTAAGGGGACAGGAAAATCTATTTAGTAATGTATCCACATTAGTTGTTATGATCATTTTTGTCGTTGTGGTTAAGTTGGTTCTCGATCTATTTTTCCGAACGGATCTCGGATTGAGTCTTCGTGCAACTGGGGATAACTCTCGAATGATTCGCAGCTTTGGTGCAAATACAGATGTTACGACGATTTTTGGCGTAGCTTTGTCGAATTCACTAGTTGCAACCTCAGGTGCATTAGTCGCACATTACAATAAATATGCGGATAATAGCATGGGTATTGGAATGATCGTTATTGGTCTTGCATCCGTAATAATTGGTGAAGCGATATTCGGATCCCGCACAATCTTTAGAGCAACTTTGGCTGTTATACTTGGTTCGATTATTTATCGAATTATTTATGCATTTGCACTACGTGTTGAATGGTTGGATGCTTCTGATATGAAGCTTATTACAGCAGTAATTATCATTTTTGCATTGATCATACCTACGATAAGAAGAACATGGAAGCAAAAGAATATAGCCAAAAGACGAACGGCAGAAATGCTGGCATCCTTGGATAATATTCAACCTGGAGGTGGACGCTAATGTTGGAGATCGCTAAAGTGTCCAAGCTGTTTAATCCTGGTACCGTTGATGAGAAGACAGCGCTCGTAGGTGCCAATCTTATTATGAAGCCAGGCGATTTTATTACGGTTATCGGTAGTAACGGAGCAGGCAAATCTACATTAATGAACATTATATCCGGCGTGATGAAGCCGGACGCGGGCGAAGTGCGAATTGACGGCAACGATATAAGTCATCTATCGGAATATGAGCGCAGCCGCTGGATTGGCCGAGTATTTCAGGATCCGATGGCAGGAACAGCGCCACGTATGTCCATTGAAGAAAATTTAGCGATAGCTTATGCTCGTGGAAAGTCACGTGGTTTTTCCTTTGGTGTAACACGCGCAAAACGTGCCATTTTTAAGAAAGAGCTGCAGCGCCTCGGTATAGGTCTCGAAAATCGACTTGGGGCAAAGGTGGGTTTATTGTCAGGTGGAGAACGCCAAGCGTTAAGCCTATTAATGGCTACCTTTACAAGACCGCAAATCTTATTGCTTGATGAACATACGGCAGCGCTTGATCCTTCAAGAGCGGAGCTCATTACGACTTTAACGGAAAACCTAGTTCGCGAGATGAATTTGACCACGCTTATGGTTACTCATAATATGGAGCAGGCTATACGCCTAGGCAATCGACTTATTATGATGGACAAAGGCCGGATTATACTTGATGTACCAGAAGAACGCAAAAAGGATCTTACTGTACAACAACTGCTAGGTGAGTTTGAGTTGATAAGCGGAAAGAAACTTGCGGATGATCGTATCGTACTTGGTTAGGGCGTTATAACTCTGAATATGAAGTGTTGGATGGAGAGTGTGCAGCTCTGTTAGAAAAGTCATAGCTGCCTGCACCTTCTAAACAAGTAGAATCAGAGCCTGCGGATACTTCACTTCAACTCTGTTATTATAGAAGGAAAACACGCAGCGACATGTGGTCGCTGCGTGTTTTTTTTGTAAATGTGAAGGTTGGCGTTATTTGGTGGTGTATTTTCATCCGGATGATGTATATAATCATATAGCGCCCATTAAGTCCGTTATTATAATGATAGTGTACTAGATACTTGTAATAAGGGACATAATGGGCGAATGTAAGGATAGATTGCAATGCATTATTGACGATCTTTCCGCAGTTGTATGAGGGTATAAAGAAAGAAGAAACTTTATGTTGCATTTGCCTATTAGATTCGGTATAATATTGACTGTTGGTCTGACGTTGCGATGATGTGAGAGGTTGCCGACACACCCGGCCCCTTTGCCATGGGGCATGTGCAGGGTTTTCTCACGGAGTATGTCCGATAATAAATTGGGCGAAAGAAGGAGGGACTTATATGGCAAAGCAAAAGATTCGTATCCGCTTGAAAGCATACGATCACAGGATTCTTGATCAATCCGCAGAGAAAATCGTTGAAACTGCAAAACGTTCCGGTGCAGGCGTATCCGGGCCGATTCCGTTGCCAACGGAAAAGCAAATCATCACCATTCTCCGTGCGGTACACAAGTACAAGGATTCTAGGGAGCAATTCGAACAACGCACTCATAAGCGTTTGATCGACATTGTAAACCCAACGCCGCAAACGGTTGATGCGTTGATGCGCCTGGATTTACCATCCGGTGTAGATATCGAAATCAAACTGTAATATCAGCATATGCGATTATAGAAAGGAAATGAGGTGTCAACATGAAAGGTATCTTAGGAAAAAAACTTGGTATGACTCAAGTGTTTACTGCTGAAGGTAATGTCGTTCCTGTAACGGTTATCGAAGCTGGACCTTGCGTAGTACTTCAAAAGAAAGACCAAGAAAACGATGGCTACGAAGCAGTTCAATTCGGTTTCTCCGATAAGAAGGAGAGCAGATCGAACAAGCCAGAAGCTGGTCACGCTAAAAAAGCTAACACAACACCTAAGCGCTACGTTCGTGAAATTCGCGGAATTAATCTAGGTGATTATGAAGTTGGCCAAGAAGTTAAAGCTGACCTATTCACAGAAGGCGAATTCGTTGACGTAACAGGTATTTCAAAAGGTAAAGGCTTTGCCGGCGTTATCAAACGTTGGGGACAAAGCACGGGTCCTATGTCTCACGGTTCCCGTTACCACCGTGGACCAGGTTCGATGGGTTCTATCCAAGCGAACCGTGTACCGAAAGGCAAACGCCTTCCAGGACATATGGGTCACGAAACAATTACGATTCAAAAGCTTGAAGTTATCCGTGTAGATGTAGAACGTAACGTTCTTCTAATAAAAGGTTCGATTCCGGGCCCGAAAAACGGATTCGTAAAAGTTAAGCAAACTGTTAAGAAATAATTGATCTTAAAGAAAGGAGGAACAGGAAATGCCAAAAGTAACAGTATATAACGTGAGTGGCGCGCAAGTGGGCGAACTTGAACTGGCTGAAACGGTTTTCGGAATTCAACCAAATGTTCACGTTTTGCACAGTGCTGTTGTTAATCAACAAGCATCTGAACGCTTCGGCAATCACAAAACTAAAGGACGCTCCGAAGTACGTGGTGGCGGTCGTAAACCTTGGAAACAAAAAGGTACTGGCCGTGCTCGTCAAGGTAGTATTCGCTCCCCGCAATGGGTTGGCGGCGGTGTGGTTTTCGGACCTACTCCACGCTCTTATGGCTTCAAACTTCCTAAGAAAGTTCGTCGTCTAGCGATTAAATCAGCATTGTCTTCGAAAGTGATTGCAAACGAGATTATCGTTTTGGATCAACTGACATTTGCAGCTCCTAAGACGAAAGAATTCGCAGCAATTCTAAGCAACCTTAAAGTTGGCCGCAAAGCTCTTGTAGTAACGGCTAATTATGAAGATAACGTAGCATTGTCTGCTCGTAACATCCCAGGTGTGAAGTTCGTTGCAGCTGACGGCATCAATGTTCTGGATGTTTTGGTGCATGACAACCTTATCATCACTAAAGAAGCAGTAGAGAAAGTACAGGAGGTGCTTGCGTAATGAAAAATCCACGCGATATTATCAAGCGCCCGGTTATCACGGAACGTACGAGCGATTACATGGTTGATAAAAAGTATGTTTTCGAAGTTGATCTTCGTTCAAACAAAACTGAAATCAAACTTGCGATTGAATCAATCTTTAAAGTAAAAGTAACCGGCGTTAACACAATGCGTGTTGCGGGTAAACCGAAACGTTATGGTAAACATAGCGGATACAGACCGGATTGGAAAAAAGCCATCGTTCAATTGAGCGCTGATAGCAAAGAACTTGAATTCTTTGAAACGTCTGTTTAGAAAAGGAGGAAATCAAAGTGCCTATTAAAAAGTACAAACCGACCTCTCCTGCACGTCGTAACATGTCGGTCTCGACTTTCGAAGAGATCACGACAAGTACACCGGAGAAATCGTTGCTTGCTCCACTTTTCAAAAAAGCTGGACGCAACAACCAAGGTAAAATTACGGTTCGTCACCATGGCGGCGGACACAAACGTAAATACCGTATCATCGACTTCAAACGTACTAAAGACGGTATCGTTGGTAACGTAGCTACGATCGAGTATGATCCAAACCGTTCTTCCAACATCGCTTTGATCCATTATGTTGATGGTGCAAAAGCATATATCATCGCTCCTAAAGGTTTGAAAGTTGGAGATCAAGTGGTATCTGGAGTAGGCTCTGATATTAAACCCGGCAATGCAATGCCGCTTGTTAATATCCCTGTCGGTACAGTTATCCACAACATCGAATTGAAACCAGGCAAAGGCGGACAACTTGTTCGTGCAGCTGGTACTAGTGCTCAACTTCTTGGTAAAGAAGAAAACTATGTATCCGTTCGTTTGTCTTCAGGTGAAGTTCGTCGTATCTTGAACACTTGCCGTGCAACAATTGGTTCTGTTGGTAACGAAGATCACGAACTCGTGAAAATCGGTAAAGCCGGCCGTAACCGTTGGTTAGGCAATCGTCCTACTGTACGTGGTGTTGTCATGAACCCTAACGATCACCCACACGGTGGTGGTGAAGGCCGTGCTCCAATCGGACGTAAATCTCCGTTGTCACCATGGGGTAAACCAACTCTTGGTTACAAAACACGTAAGAAGAAAAAAGCATCAAGCCAATACATTATTCGTCGTCGCACGAAATAATAGCTGCTTGATAAAAACCGCGTGATACGAAAGTATCGCTACCGCTTATTTGAAGGGAGGAACACAAATGGGTCGCAGTTTAAAGAAAGGTCCGTTTATTGACGGATACCTGCTTAAAAAAGTCGAGGTATTGAACGAAGCTGAGAAAAAGGTCGTTATCAAAACCTGGTCCCGCCGCTCGACCATTTTCCCACAATTCATAGGTCACACGTTTGCGGTATATGACGGACGCAAGCACGTGCCTGTATATGTAACGGAAGATATGGTTGGACACAAGCTTGGTGAATTTGCACCAACTCGTACGTATAAAGGCCATGCCGGTGAAGACAAAAAAACGGGCAGACGTTAATTTGCCCTTAAACATCTCTAACTGAACGAGAGGAGGTTCCTACATGCCAGAAGCTAAAGCGCACGCTAAATATATTCGTATTGCACCTCGTAAAGCACAGCTTGTTGCGGATTTGATTCGCGGTAAACAAGTTGGCGAAGCAATCGCGATTTTGCGTCACACGCCTAAGTCTGCATCCCCAATTTTGGAGAAGCTGTTGAACTCTGCGATTGCTAACGCTGAGCATAACTACCAGCTTGACGTGAACAAATTGGTTATCTCGCAAGCCTTTGTTAACCAAGGGCCAACGATGAAACGTTTCCGTCCACGTGCGATGGGTCGCGCAAGCCGGATCAATAAAAGAACCAGCCACATTACCTTGGTGGTATCTGAAAAATAAGGAGGGAATACGTGTGGGTCAAAAGGTAAATCCAATAGGCTTCCGGGTCGGTGTTATCCGTGATTGGGAGTCCAAATGGTTCGCTGGCAAAGATTTCGGCGATCTTCTTATGGAAGACGTTAAAATCCGTGAATATTTGAAAAACAAGCTGAAAGACGCAGCAGTTTCTCACATCGAGATCGAACGTGCAGCTAACCGCGTGAACGTTACGATTCAAACCGCAAAACCAGGTATGGTTATTGGTAAAGGCGGTTCTGAGGTAGAAAACCTACGTACTGAGCTTGGTAAAATTTCTAAAGGCAAAAAAGTTCACATCAACATTTCTGAAATCAAACATGCAGATCTTGACGCTATTCTTGTAGCTGAAAGCATTGCACAACAACTTGAGCGTCGTGTATCTTTCCGTCGCGCATTGAAGCAAGCAATTCAACGCTCCATGCGTTCAGGTGCTAAAGGGATCAAAACCGCAGTTAGCGGTCGTCTCGGTGGCGCGGAAATCGCACGTTCGGAAGGCTACAGCGAAGGAACAGTACCACTTCATACACTACGTGCAGATATCGATTATGGCACGGCTGAAGCGGCTACAACATACGGCCGTATCGGCGTTAAAGTATGGATCTATCGCGGCGAAGTCCTTCCGATTAAGAAGAAAGCTCCCCAGGAAGGAGGCAACTAATCATGTTGGTACCTAAACGTGTCAAACACCGCAAACAACAACGCGGTCATATGAAGGGTCGCGCTAAAGGCGGCACTACAGTAGCATTCGGTGAATTCGGTCTACAAGCTCTAGAACCATCATGGATCACAAACCGTCAGATTGAAGCGGCTCGTATCGCTATGACTCGCTACATCAAACGTGGCGGTAAAGTTTGGATCAAGATTTTCCCTGCAAAACCTATTACTCAAAAGCCTCTTGAAGTGCGTATGGGTAGTGGTAAAGGTAACGTTGAGAAATGGGTAGCCGTAGTTAAACCAGGTAAAATCCTGTTTGAACTTGCTGGTGTATCCGAAGAAACCGCTCGTGAAGCGATGCGTCTTGCGGCTCATAAATTGCCAATCAAGACTAAATTCGTGAAGCGTGAAGAAGTGGGTGGTGAAGCAAATGAAAGCTAGTGAATTTAGAAACCTAACCTCTGCTGAGCTTGAACAACAGGTCGCTGGTTTTAAAGAAGAGCTTTTCAATCTTCGTTTCCAACTGGCTACTGGCCAATTGGATAACCCGACTCGGATCCGTGATGTGCGTAAAGGAATCGCTCGTGCTAAAACGATTTTGCGTGAAAGAGAACTCGGAATTAGCAGCTAGTAAATCCCTTACATGAATGCATAATCATGGCTGAAGGAAGGAGGAAGAACATGAGCGAACGCAATGCCCGCAAAGTGTTAATTGGCAAAGTGGTAAGCGACAAGATGGATAAAACAATCGTAGTTGCTATTGAAACATATAAAAAACACGAATTGTACCATAAACGCATTAAAGTTACGAAAAAATTTAAGGCGCACGATGAAAATAACCAAGCGAAGATTGGCGACATCGTGAAAATCATGGAGACTCGTCCGCTATCGAAAGATAAGCGCTTCAGACTTGTGGAAGTTGTTGAAGTTGCTGTAATTATCTAATGAGCGTATGCAGTATCTGAGCATTTTTCCGAAAGGAGGACGTTGAAATGATTCAACCATTTTCGCGCTTAGCGGTTGCTGACAACTCTGGCGCAAAACAATTGATGTGTATCCGTGTACTTGGTGGAACGGGACGTCGCGTTGGACACATCGGCGATTTGATCGTTTGCTCAGTAAAACAAGCAACACCAGGCGGCGTTGTCAAAAAGGGTGACGTTGTTAAAGCGGTTATCGTTCGTACAAAACGTTCGGTTCGTCGTAAAGACGGTTCGTACATCGCATTTGACGAAAACGCAGCTGTTATCGTTAAAGAAGACAAAAGCCCACGTGGCACACGTATCTTTGGACCAGTTGCCCGTGAACTTCGCGATAGAGATTTCATGAAAATCGTATCGCTTGCTCCAGAAGTAATCTAACAACCTATATAAGCTTGAAAGCACAAGCGTGCAGGAGGTGTAACTCATGCCAAGGCTGAAAAAAGTACTCGAATCCCATAACAACAAATTGCACGTGAAAAAAGACGATACGGTTATCGTAATTACCGGTAAAGATAAAGGTAAGAAGGGCCGCGTTATCGCTGCATACCCGCGTGAAAATCGCGTTCTTGTAGAAGGTGTAAATACTGTTAAGAAACATACTCGTCCATCACAAGCTAATCCACAGGGCGGTATTATCGAACAAGAAGCACCAATTCACGTATCAAACGTTATGCATATCGATCCGAAGAGCGGTAAAGTAACACGTATCGGATACAAAGTGCTAGACAACGGCAAGAAAGTTCGGATCGCGAAACGTTCCGGAGAAGTAATCGACTAATCGTTACGGTAGGAAAGGAGGTCCATGATCAATGGCAGCAAGATTGAAAGGTCGTTTCTTAAACGAAATAACTCCTGCTCTTATGCAGAAGTTCAACTATACGTCTGTTATGCAAGTGCCGAAAATTGAGAAGGTAGTTATCAACATGGGGGTAGGCGAAGCGGTTTCCAATTCGAAAATCCTTGATGTAGCTGTTGAAGAACTACGTATCATTTCCGGTCAAAAACCAGTCGTTACTCGTGCGAAGAAGTCTATTGCAGGCTTTAAGCTTCGTGAGAACATGCCAATCGGGGTTAAAGTTACTTTGCGCGGTGAGCGTATGTACCATTTCCTTGATAAACTGTTCAACATTTCTCTTCCGCGTGTACGTGACTTCCGCGGTGTATCAAACAAAGCTTTTGATGGCCGCGGTAACTATACGCTTGGTTTGAAAGAGCAATTGATATTCCCAGAGATCGAGTACGACAAAGTCGATAAAGTGCGCGGTATGGACATCGTCATCGTCACGACGGCAAAAACGGACGAAGAATCTCGTGAACTGCTGACCCAAATGGGCATGCCGTTTACGAAGTAATCCACTTTTAGGAGGTGTAATACCCAGTGGCAAAAACTTCGATGAAAGTGAAGCAACAACGCACACCGAAATTTAAAGTGCGCGCGTATACGCGCTGTGAGCGTTGCGGCCGTCCGCATTCTGTTTTGCAAAAGTTTAAAGTTTGCCGGATTTGTTTCCGTGAGTTAGCACATAAGGGCCAGATTCCTGGCGTTAAAAAAGCAAGCTGGTAATCAGCCTAGTTTGGGAAGGAGGTTAACACAATGGTTATGTCTGATCCGGTTGCAGATATGTTGACGCGTATTCGTAACGCGAATGTCGTTCGTCACGAGACCGTGGAAATGCCCGCTTCGAAAATGAAGAAGCAAATCGCTGAGATTTTGAAGCGCGAGGGTTTTATCCGCGACGCTGAATATATCGAAGACAACAAACAAGGGATTATCCGTATTTTCTTGAAATACGGCCCTAACCAAGAACGCGTTATTACTGGCTTGAAACGTATTTCAAAACCAGGCCTTCGCGTTTATACACAATCAACTGAAATCCCTCGTGTACTCGGTGGACTTGGAATTGCAATTATTTCCACTTCCAAAGGGATTATGACTGATAAAGAAGCTCGCCAAGTTAAATCTGGCGGCGAAGTAGTTTGCTACGTTTGGTAAGTAACAAGTCACAAAGATAGGAGGTGTAACAATGTCCCGTATTGGTCGCAAACCAATCCAAGTGCCTAACGGCGTAACAATCAGCTTGGACAACACAGTTATTACTGTAAAAGGACCGAAAGGCTCACTTTCCCGTGAAATTCACAAAGATATGGTTGTGAATGTAACTGAAACTGAAATCCTAGTAGAACGTCCTTCCGATAATAAATTGCATCGCTCGTTGCACGGAACAACTCGCAGCATCATCGCTAACATGGTGAGCGGCGTTACTGAAGGCTTCTCCAAAAACTTGGAGCTAGTTGGCGTAGGTTACCGTGCAAGCAAAACTGGAGACAAAATCACACTTAACGTTGGTTACTCTCACCCAGTTGAGATCACTCCAGATAGCGGCATCGAGTTCGACGTTCCTGCGAACACTAAGATTACTGTTCGTGGTATCGATAAAGAACTAGTTGGCGCAACTGCAGCGAAAATTCGTTCCGTACGTGAACCAGAACCGTATAAAGGTAAAGGTATCAAGTATGAAGGCGAACGCATCATCCGCAAAGAAGGTAAAGCTGGTAAGAAAAAATAAGCAAACGGTTCGTTTGCTTAAGATAGCGTCTTAAGGCTGAAAGAAAGGAGTGAACTTTGTATGATTACGAAAGGCGACAAAAACAAGGCACGTCTGAAAAGACACCTTCGTGTTCGTAAAAAAATTAACGGTACAGCTGCACGTCCGCGTCTATCTGTATTCCGTTCCTCCAAGCATATGTATGCTCAATTAATCGACGATGTTTCAGGAGTAACAATCGTTTCTGCATCCACACAGGATAAAGAATTGACTGAAGCAATTGGCAACGGTGGTAACATCGATGCAGCTAGCAAAGTCGGAGAATTGATTGCGAAACGCGCTCAAGCTAAGGGTGTAACCCAAGTAGTATTTGATCGCGGCGGTTACTTGTATCACGGCAGAATTCAGGCACTTGCTACAGCAGCTCGTGAAGCTGGCCTAGAATTCTAATCGACTTTATTTATAAGGAGGTTAAACGACTTGCGTGTAGATCCAAATACGTTAGAACTGACTGAAAAAGTTGTTAATATCAATCGCGTATCTAAAGTTGTAAAAGGCGGACGCCGTTTCAGCTTTAGTGCACTAGTAGTAGTCGGCGACGGTAAAGGCTACGTTGGCGCAGGGATCGGTAAAGCAGGCGAAGTACCTGATGCAATCCGCAAAGGTATTGAAGATGCTAAGAAAAACCTGATCCACGTACCAATCGTTGGCACGACTATTCCCCATCTTGTACTCGGACATTTCGGTGCAGGTGAAGTTCTTTTGAAGCCAGCTTCAGAAGGTACTGGCGTTATCGCTGGCGGCCCAGTTCGTGCAGTACTTGAACTTGCTGGTGTCGGCGACATCTTGACGAAATCGCTAGGTTCTTCGAACTCCATGAATATGGTTAATGCAACGCTTGAAGGTCTTTCCCGTCTTAAACGCGTGGAAGAAGTTGCTAAGCTTCGTGGAAAAACAGTCGAAGAGCTGTTACGCTAAGGAGGGAAATAAGATGGCAAAATTGCAAATCACCCTCGTTCGCAGTTTAATCGGTCGCAACGAGAAACAACGTGCAACGGTTGAGTCTTTCGGTCTTAAGAAGATTCGTCAAGCAGTTGTTTTGAACGATAGCCCAGCTGTCCGCGGCATGGTTAACACTGTTAGTCACTTGGTAAAAGTTGAAGAAGTACAAGAATAGATAGCTGTTCTAAGAATTAAATAAGGAGGTGCACGAACGATGAAATTGCATGAGCTAGCACCAGCACCGGGCTCAACCCAAGCGCCAAAGCGCAAAGGTCGCGGTATCGGTTCCGGTAACGGTAAAACCGCCGGTAAAGGTCACAAAGGTCAAAACGCTCGTTCCGGCGGCGGCGTTCGTCCTGGTTTCGAGGGCGGACAAAATCCTTTGTATCGTCGAGTGCCGAAACGCGGATTTAACAACCCGTTCCGCAAAGAGTACGCAATTGTCAACATTGAAGAGCTAAATGCTTTTGCAGCAGGTACTGAAGTCACTCCAGAAGTTCTCATCGAGACTGGGATCGTTAAGAACCCGCTCGCAGGAATCAAAATTTTGGGTAATGGTGAAGTTAGCGTTACACTTACTGTTAAAGCAAACAAGTTCTCTCAATCTGCGGTAGAGAAAATCCAGGCTGCCGGCGGTAAAACCGAGGTGATCTAATTGTTCAAGACCGTGTCCAATATTTGGAAAGTGGCGGATCTTCGTACAAGGATCCTCTTCACCCTTTTCATCCTATTAATATACCGCATCGGTGCTTTTATTCCGGTACCTGATGTAAACAAAGATGTGTTTAAGCAAGTTAATACAGCCGGTTCGGAACTGTTCGGCTTGCTTAACACGTTTTCCGGCGGTGCTTTGTTCCAATTCTCTATCTTTGCAATCGGAATTACCCCATATATTACAGCGTCGATTATCGTACAGTTGTTGTCTATGGATGTTATCCCGAAATTTGCTGAGTGGGCAAAGGAAGGCGAGAACGGTAAACGTAAGCTCGCACAAATCACTCGTTATGGTACGATTGTTCTTGGTATGATCCAAGGTTTCGCAACAGCGATCGGCTTTAACCGTCAATACGGTTATGAAATGATCGTTGGTGCAACATTCGTTGATTACTTGCTTATCGCTATTATCTTGACAGCAGGTACTGCTTTCTTGATGTGGCTGGGTGAGCAAATTACGGAAAAAGGAATCGGAAATGGTATTTCCATTCTTATCTTTGCAGCAATTGCAGCTGGTATTCCTGGACACATTCGTACGATCGTCGAAGATCAGTTCGTAGGTGCTCAAGACCAACTGTTCCTGAACATTATCAAAATGGTACTGATTCTGATTGCGATTATCGCAATCATCGTCGGTGTTATATTCGTACAGCAAGGTATTCGTAAAATTCCTGTTCAATACGCAAAACGTGTTGTTGGACGGAAAATGTACGGCGGACAATCGACGCACATTCCGATGAAAGTGAACGGCGCAGGCGTTATTCCGGTCATTTTCGCGGTTTCACTCATCATGTTCCCGGTTACGATTGCTCAGTTTTGGTCCACTCAGGGTTGGGCAGACTGGATTATTAAGAATATGAGCTATGACCAGCCGCTTGGTATGGTATTGTACGTATTGTTAATCATCGGGTTTACCTTCTTCTACACTTTCGTTCAGATTAATCCGGTTCAAATGGCCGATCAAATGAAGAAAAATGGCGGATATATTCCAGGTATTCGTCCAGGAAAGCCAACTTCGTCTTACCTAACACGCGTTATGTCGCGTATTACGTTGACAGGTGCAATTTTCTTGGCCGTTATCTCAATCATTCCGGTATTCTTCGGGACACTTGCTGGATTACCTAAGTCAGTGCAGCTAGGTGGTACTTCATTACTAATCGTTATCGGTGTTGCACTTGATACGATGAAGCAAATCGAGAGCCAGTTGATCAAACGCCATTACAAAGGGTTTATCAATAAATAACAATAGGTTCTGACCGGGCTTCCGCGTTCGTCAACAGGCGCTCTGCGGCAGCCCGCCCGAGCCTATTGTGCTTAAAGCGAGGAACTCAGCAATGAACATTTTATTCATGGGCCCTCCGGGTGCCGGTAAAGGTACACAAGCTGAACGGATCGTAGAAGAGTTCGGTATTCCCCACATTTCCACTGGTGATGCATTCCGCCTCGCTATGAAACAAGGAACCGCACTTGGAATCAAAGCGAAAGAGTATGTCGATCAAGGCTTGCTCGTTCCCGATGAGATCACGAACGGCATTGTAAAGGAAAGACTTGAACAAGCCGATTGCAAAAATGGATTCTTGCTCGACGGGTTTCCTCGCACACTGCAGCAAGCAGAAGCACTTGATGTTATGCTTGCGGAGCTCGGACGCAGTATTGACCATGTTGTAAATTTAAAAGTTGATCGCAGCTTGCTGCTTGCTCGTTTGACGGGCAGACGCATATCGAAAACGACTGGTACGACTTATCATGTAATCTTTAATCCACCTAAGGTCGAAGGTATCTGCGACAAAGACGGCGGAGAATTGTATCAGCGTTCTGATGATACAGAGGAAAAGGTCGGAACTCGTTTGGATGAGTATACATCCAAAACCGCACCTCTACTCGATTACTACAGTGCTAAAGGTCTCCTTCGCGAAGTCGACGGCGAGAAGGACATTGATGTTGTAACATCAGACATCGTTTCCTGCTTGCGAGGTTCATTGTAATGATTATATGCAAATCCGAATCGGAGCTGCGTTATATGAGGGAAGCAGGACGCATTGTTGCGGAAACGCATCGATTGATGGCGCAGGCTGTGAAACCAGGCATCACTACTCGTGAGCTTGACCAAATCGCTGAAACGTACATTAAGAGTCAAAATGCGATTCCTTCCTTCAAAGGTTACAATGGTTTCCCTTCCAGCATTTGTGCTTCTGTGAATGATGAGCTGGTGCACGGCTTCCCTGGGTCACGCAAGTTGAACGAAGGCGATATAATTAGTATCGATATCGGTGCGCAATTTGAAGGCTATCACGGTGATTCAGCTTGGACCTATGCGGTAGGAGCTGTAACCCCTGAAGTTCAGAAGTTGCTCGATGTGACGGAAGCATCGCTTTATGCGGGGCTTGCGCTCGTCAAACCGGATATTAGGCTATATACAATTTCGCATGCTATTCAAAAGGTAATTGAAGATGCAGGATTCTCCGTAGTACGGGAATACGTAGGGCACGGAATCGGCGCGGACCTCCATGAGGAACCACAAATACCGAACTACGGCATACCAGATCGCGGACCTCGTCTGAAGACCGGAATGGTGCTTGCAATCGAACCAATGGTTAATATCGGTGAACGATATGTCCGGACGCTCGAAGACAATTGGACGGTTGTAACGGAAGACGGCTCATGGTGTGCTCATTTCGAGCATACAGTAGCTGTTACAGAGGACGGCTTTGAAATATTGACCATTTTGCCGCAGCAACCATAGTATGACGATGGAAGCTCGTCCCCAGATTGGTCAGTTCGTCAAAGTACTTCGCGGTAAAGATGAGGAAAGCTATGCTGTTATCCTCGCAATTGTTGATGAGCGATTCGTCATGATTGCCGATGGCCATAAGCGCCGATTCGATGGACCGAAGAAAAAGAACGTTCTGCATCTCGAGTTACAGCCTGCAATTAGTTCTGAGGTTTCAAGCAGTATGCAAGAGACCGGCAGGGTGACCAACGCAAAGTTACGTTATGCAATTCAGAAGTATTTAAATGCGAAAGGAGAATGACGGTTGGCTAAGGAAGACATCATTGAGGTCGAAGGTACGGTTATTGAACCGTTGCCGAATGCCACGTTCAAGGTGGAGCTGGAGAACGGTCATCAAATTCTCGCACATGTTTCCGGTAAGCTCAGAATGCACTTTATTCGCATCCTGACAGGAGACAAGGTGGTTATACAGTTATCGCCTTATGATTTATCAAAAGGGCGCATCACCTATCGTAAATAGGCTCAATTTGGAGCTTATTACGAAAGATTCGGGAGGTAATCACAATGAAGGTTAGACCTTCGGTAAAGCCGATCTGCGAAAAATGCAAAGTCATTCGTCGCAAAGGCAACGTTATGGTGATTTGTGAAAATCCGAAACACAAACAAAAACAAGGATAGAAGGAGGGGAATATAGCCTATGGCACGTATAGCTGGTGTAGACTTGCCGCGTGACAAACGCGTCGAAATCGCCCTGACATACATTTTCGGTATCGGCAAAACAACGTCGCAAAAACTTTTGAATACAGCTGAAGTTAGCTACGACACTCGTGTTCGTGACTTGACAGAAGACGAACTTGCTCGCCTTCGCGAAGCAATTGATAAATCTGTTAAAGTAGAAGGCGACTTGCGTCGTGAAATTTCACTTAACATTAAACGTCTGACTGAAATCGGATGCTACCGTGGACTTCGTCACCGTCGCGGCTTGCCTGTTCGCGGTCAACGTACTAAGACAAATGCACGTACGCGTAAAGGTCCTCGTCGGACTGTAGCTAACAAGAAGAAATAAGAAGGGAGGATAATGGACAATGGCTAAACCAAAAAAAGTCGTTCGTACAAAACGCCGCGACCGGAAGAATATTGAGACTGGCGTTGCGCACATTCGCTCGACATTCAACAATACGATCGTTACGATCACGGATCCTCACGGCAATGCAATTTCATGGGCAAGCTCTGGCAACATGGGCTTCAGAGGCTCACGTAAGAGCACGCCTTTCGCAGCGCAAATGGCTGCTGAAACAGCTGCTAAAGCTGCGATGGAGCATGGCATGAGAACTGTCGAAGTGATGGTAAAAGGACCAGGCGCTGGCCGCGAAGCTGCGATTCGTTCGCTTCAAGCTGCTGGATTGGAAGTTAACCTCATTAAAGACGTAACACCAGTTCCTCATAACGGATGCCGTCCTCCGAAACGTCGTCGCGTATAGTTGGATCTGATGTGGTATCAAATATCAACAACTTGTGAATAATGGTTGTGAAGGTTTGGCATACTACAAGGTTTGACTTAAAATAACGTAAGCTAACGGAGCGACGTTTGAAGGAGGGTACTATTAGTGATTGAGATCGAAAAGCCGAAAATCGAAACCGTAGAACTGAATGATGAGGGAACTTACGGACGTTTCGTCGTCGAGCCGCTTGAACGCGGATATGGCACGACGCTTGGGAATTCGCTTCGCCGAATTTTGTTGTCGTCGTTGCCGGGTGCAGCAGTAACTTCGGTTCAAATCGATGGAGTGCTTCACGAGTTCTCTACGGTTCCCGGAGTGATTGAGGATGTTACCGAAATCATTCTGAACCTGAAGGGCCTCTCGTTGAAAATCCACTCCGATGAAGAAAAGGTGTTGGAAATCGACGCGGATGGCGAAGGGAATATTACAGCGGGCGACATTCGAGCAGACAGCGATGTCGAGATTTTAAGCCCTGATCTTCACATCGCAACCTTGGCCTCCGGCGCGCGGCTCCATATGCGGGTATTTGCTAATCGGGGACGCGGTTACGTGCAAGCGGATCGCAACAAGAAAGACGAACAACCGATTGGTGTAATTCCTGTAGATTCGATTTACACGCCAATTACTCGTGTAAATTATAGCGTTGAAAATACGCGTGTTGGTCAAGTAACTAACTACGACAAGCTAACGCTTGAAGTATGGACTGACGGTAGTATTAGACCGGAAGAGGCTGTGAGCCTCGGCGCTAAAATTTTGACCGAGCATTTGGACTTGTTCGTTGGATTGACCGATGAAGCCAAAGACGCTGAAATAATGGTTGAGAAGGAAGAAGATAAGAAAGAGAAAGTTCTAGAGATGACGATCGAGGAACTTGATCTTTCCGTCCGTTCTTACAACTGCTTGAAACGCGCTGGAATCAACACGGTTCAAGAGCTAATTACGAAATCCGAAGAGGATATGATGAAGGTCCGTAACCTAGGCCGAAAATCCCTCGAGGAAGTTCAAGAGAAGCTTGAAGAGCTTGGTTTGGGCCTTCGCATGGAAGAGTAGTAACCAACTAGTGAAGACTTAAGAGCAAGGGAGGGGAAAACAAGATGGCATATCAAAAATTAGGACGTGACGCTAGTGCACGGAAAGCTTTGTTCCGTGACCTCGTTACTGACTTGTTCCTTTATGAGCGTATTCAAACGACTGAAGCTAAAGCGAAAGAAGTTCGTTCAATCGCTGAGAAGCTGATCACTAAAGCTAAGCAAGGTGATCTTCATGCTCGTCGTCAAGTAGCTGCTTATGTTCGTCGCGAAACTGTCGATGGTACACAAGACGCTATTCAAAAGCTATTCTCCGATCTAGCACCTCGCTATGCGGAGCGTGCAGGCGGCTACACGCGTATTCTAAAACTAGGACCCCGTCGCGGCGATGCTGCGCCTATGGTTTACCTAGAATTGGTTGACCGCGCGTAGGTTACCTAATAAATGAAATGTATAAGCTTGTCCACAGCGTTAAACCTTGTCCAAGCTTTATACGCGAGCGGTAAACGGCTTGTGCCTGCCAACGTGGGGGATGAGCTGCCAACGCAATAAAATATAAGTAAGTATTAGGGTCTCCCTATACTTCTTATATTTTAATGAAAAGGGTGGACCCTTGCGGCCACCTTTTTTTGTTTGAAAAGAATGATTTGTTATTCATGCCAGGGGCAATAGATGAGCTTGTGTGATACCTACAGGTGTCCATAAGGCTTAGCATCTTAGGTTCTCTTAGCAAGAGGGAATTTTGGACGTTTAGGTATCCCTATAGTTAAAGGGGGGGATAGGTTGAGGAATATATGCGTAAAGGTCAGTTATGACGGGGCAGGCTTTAACGGTTTTCAGACGCAGCCTTACGGCAGAACGGTTCAGGGTGAAATAGAGAAGGCTATAAAGAAGCTGACGGGCGAGACGACCATTATTATTGGCTCGGGTCGCACAGATGCGGGAGTGCATGCGCGGGGACAAATATTCAATTTCTATACGGAATCTACGATTCCGACAGAGAGATGGGCGATTGCGCTTAATACGCGGTTGCCGAAGGATATCGTCATTATTGAAGCATTCGATGTGCCAGAACATTTTCATGCAAGAAGATCCGCTAAGCGCAAAACGTATCGCTATACGATTGATACTGGTAAGTTTCCTGATGTATTTGGCCGACAATATCGCTTTCATCATCCGACGCCGCTTGATGTGGATGCGATGCGGGAGGGTCTCAGCTACCTAGTAGGTAAACATGACTTTACTTCCTTCACATCGATACATTCAACCAAGCCTCATCATATTCGTACGATCTATGAAGCAGATTTTGTTCAGGAAGGCCCAATCGTGCATATGTACGTGACAGGCAATGGTTTTCTGTACAATATGGTTCGAGTCATTATGGGAACTTTATTATGGGTTGGCGAAGGGAAGATGGCTTCATCGGAGATCAAAAACATCCTTGAGGGGCGAAATCGTTCGCTTGCTGGTCCTACGGCAATGCCGCATGGATTGATGTTGATGGATGTTGAATATTCCAGCGAAATACAGGGATAAATCACTATAAATTACTTGCACTTACTTATTCTTTATAGTAGAATATAACTTGTGCTTTCGAAGTGGCTAACCCACAGCCCCGACTGAGATTGTCACAAACTTGGCTATCAACAATGAACAAACAAATCAACGTTTACGTTGTTATAAAAACGATTAATGTATGAAATTAAGGAGGATCATCCATGCGTACCACTTATATGGCTAAATCAACTGAAGTTGATCGTAAATGGTTCGTCGTCGATGCGGAAGGCAAAACGCTAGGCCGCTTGGCGAGTGAAGTTGCTGCCCTGATCCGCGGCAAACACAAACCGACATTTACGCCACATGTTGATACAGGCGATTTCGTTGTTGTTATCAACGCTGAAAAAATCCATCTGACAGGTAAGAAAATGTCAGATAAAATTTACTACAGTCACTCCATGTACTCCGGCGGATTGAAATCCACTCCGGCTCAAGAGATGATTAAAAACAAGCCAGAACGCGTAATCGAACTGGCTGTACACGGCATGTTGCCTAAGAACCGTCTTGGTAACAAAATGAAGCTTAAACTTAAAGTATACGCAGGTGCTGAACATCCGCATCAAGCACAAAACCCTGAAGTTTACGAACTTCGCGGGTAATAAAGAGGAGGACAAGTTTCATGGCTCAAGTGCAATACTATGGAACCGGTCGTCGTAAACACTCTGTTGCACGTGTACGTCTTGTGCCGGGTGAAGGACGAATCATTATTAACAAACGCGACCTTAATGAATATTTTGGTCTAGAAACATTGAAGCTGATCGTAAAACAACCGCTTAACCTTACTGACACATTGTCTAACTACGATGTACTAGTAATTGCTAACGGCGGCGGTATGTCCGGTCAAGCAGGCGCTATCCGTCACGGTATTTCACGTGCTTTGCTTAAAGCAGACCCTGAATTCCGTCCGGCTCTAAAACGTGCTGGCTTCCTAACTCGTGATCCGCGTATGAAAGAGCGTAAAAAATACGGTCTTAAAGCGGCTCGTCGCGCTCCACAATTCTCGAAACGTTAATACTTCAAAATGTCTTCTCTGCTTGCCAGAGAGGGCATTTTTTTGTTTAAAGAAGAAAAGCTACAACCAATGTAGACTTTTTTACTGCTATTCCCTTAAAAACACCTTTGCTGATCGGAAGACGCATAAGGTGTTTTTTGGTGTGTCCAATAAAATTTCAAACTTTATTTCATTTTGGTTAAAACTTATATTGAACATTTCACTTTTTGGACGTATAATTTTTATACAGAGCAATTTACTAGGAATTAAAAACGGAGGGCAAAAAAAATGAACCTTTTTGAAAAAGAAGCGCTTATCAAACAAAAGGAAGTAGAACTGGAAAACGCAACACCGGAAGAAATTATTGCGTTTGCGGTAGAAACTTTCCCTAATATTACTTTTGCATGCAGCTTTGGTGCTGAAGATGTTGTGCTTGTTGATATGCTGCAAAAAATTAGCCCAAAAACGGACATTTTCTATTTAGATACGGATTACCATTTCAAAGAGACGTATGAAACTCGTGATTTGATGGCTAAGCGCTACCCAGGCATTCCATTCGTAGAAGTTAAGCCTGAAATTACACCTGAGGAGCAAGCTGCACAGTTTGGTGAAGAGCTTTGGAAATCCGATGCGAACGCATGCTGCAACATTCGTAAAGTTAAACCATTAACCCAAATTCTTTCGAAATATGATGCTTGGATTACAGGTATTCGCCGCGATCAAGCACCTACTCGTGCGAATTCCAAAAAAATTGAGTACGACACAAAATTCGGGCTCGTTAAATTTAATCCAATCGCTCACTGGACATCCGAGGACGTATGGAACTATATTCGCGAGAATGATGTTATTTACAACCCATTGCATGATCAAAACTACCCGAGCATCGGCTGCGAGCAATGCACGCGCAAAGTAATGCCTGGTGAAGATCCACGCGCTGGACGCTGGGCAGGTCAAGAAAAAACAGAATGCGGATTGCATAAATAAGCACTCTCGAGGAGGAGCAATATCAATGAGTCAAATTCTACCGCACGGCGGCGTACTCGTTAACCGTGTCGCTACGGGCGAACAACGTGAAGCATTACTAGCTGAAGCTGCTACCCTTAAATCGATTACGATCAACACTTGGGCTATATCTGACCTTGATTTGATCGCAGTTGGAGCATTTTCCCCACTTATTGGTTTTATGAACGAAGCTGATTACCAGTCCGTTGTGAAAGACATGCGTCTAGCAAATGGCACGGTATGGAGCATTCCTATTACGCTTGCTGTAGAAGAAGCGAAGGCAGCAGAGTTGTCCGCAGGGGAACGCGCAGCGTTAGTCGGTGAAGATGGCGTAACATACGCCATTATCAGCATTGATAGCATTTATTCGGTTGACCATAAAGTTGAAGCAGTGAATGTGTTCAAGACAGATGATTTGGAGCACCCAGGTGTTCAAAAGCTGTTCGAACGCTCTTCCATAAATGTAGGCGGAGAAATTACGGTGCTGAACCGTCCTCAGCCTGAGAAGTTTAACGAGTTTTATTTTGACCCAGCGGAAACGCGTCGTCTATTTGCAGAAAAGGGCTGGAAAACCGTTGTTGGCTTCCAAACTCGCAATCCGGTTCACCGCGCGCATGAATACATTCAAAAAACAGCAATGGAAATCGTTGATGCGCTTTTCCTCAATCCGCTCGTTGGTGAAACGAAATCGGACGATGTTCCTGCGAATGTACGGATGAAGAGCTATCTCGCACTGCTTGATAACTATTACCCGAAGGATCGTGTATTCCTTGGCGTATTCCCGGCAGCTATGCGTTACGCTGGACCTCGTGAGGCGATCTTCCATGCTCTCGTTCGTAAAAACTATGGCTGCTCGCATTTTATTGTTGGACGCGATCATGCCGGTGTAGGCGACTACTATGGAACATACGAAGCACAGGATCTGCTCAAAACGATTCCAGTAGAAGATCTAGGCATTACTCCACTTTATTTCGAGCACAGCTTCTTCTGCAAAGAGTGCGGCAACATGGCTACATTAAAAACTTGCCCTCATGACAAGGAGCATCATTTGACGCTTTCGGGTACGAAGGTACGCGCATTGCTGCGCGATGGCATTTGCCCGCCGCCTGAGTTTTCCCGTCCTGAGGTTGCTAAAATACTGATTGAAGGCATGTCTGAGCAGCCAGTAGTTTAATTAACCGAATAACATAAGGTTTGTCTCATAAACGACCATCTCGTCCCATATAAATGAAAGTGTGCATCTGGCTTGATTGAGCTGCTTGCTGCTATGTATTCATTTGATGGAAAACGGGGTGGTTTTTTTATGCGCCGAATTGATCGGCATGTTGTCATTTGGTTGACGTATAAAGGCTTAATTCGCATCAGTATCGGATTGCTGGTTATTGCACTAACGGGCATACTGCTTACACAATCGATGCCTTCAAAAAAAGCATGGTCTTATTGGACGCTGCCTTTGTCGGGCAAGACTATTGCCATTGATGCCGGGCATGGCGGGGCAGACGGCGGTGCGGTCAGTAAGCAGGGCATTATCGAAAAGGATTTAAACTTAGCGATTGCACTGTATTTGCGCGATTATTTGCAGCAGGCTGGAGCGGTCGTCGTTATGACAAGGGAAGGGGATTACGATCTTGCAACAGGGGATTCAAGAGCCTATAGCAAGCGCAAGACAGAGGATTTAAAGAAGCGAGTGTCCCTTATTAAAAACAGCAATCCGGCCGCAGTCATAAGCATACATATGAACAGTATCCCTTCAGCTAAGTGGACGGGTGCACAAACCTTTTTTCATCCGGACAATCACCCAGACAATCGGATTCTCGCAACCTTCATTCAAGATGAGATTAAACGCAATTTAGAAAATACGACAAGAGTTGCCGCTACCGTGAAGGATGTTTATGTGCTGAAAGCAATCGAGAACATCCCGACGGCACTCGTTGAGGTGGGCTTTTTATCTAACCCTGGGGAATCACAGCGGCTTGCGGATACGGAGTACCAAAGATCGGTAGCTGCCTCTATCTATGAGGGGATTCTAAGATATACTGCAGGGGAGAAGCTGAGCGGCAGCGTGCTGCAAGACGAGGTAACCGACAAGTAAGAAACCTTTCGCCGAAAATGAAGCAAAGCTGCACCCTATGACTTGGTTCATGGGCTTACTGTGTTATACTAACTATTATATAGTTTTAATTATATAAAGGTGGGACACAACCTATGTTGACACGAGAGCAAGTTATAGAGGCCGTTGAAATCGTGACGGCACAGCATAAAGCGGATGGGGTTACCATCCGCGATGTAATGGTTCGGGACCGTCAAGTTTCGATGACGGTCCTTGGGTCTGGCGCGGCAATGGAGCCCGCGCTGGAAGCCTCGCTCCGCGAGGCGCTGGCGCGCCTGGGCGCCGAAACCGTGCATTTCCGGTTTCGGGCCGAGGCAGCGCCTGCCGCAGGCGCAGGCGCGTCTACGCCGCCGCCAGCGGCAGCTGCAGCACCGGCTGCGGCTAGCGCCGGTGCTGGCAAATCTAGCGGCCCAGCGCCCGTTCAGGGGCACGGGGCCGGCCTAGCTAACCCGCTGCTGGATCCTGCCAGCGGGGTGCAGTTCATCGCCGTCGCGAGCGGCAAGGGCGGCGTCGGCAAATCGACAGTGACCGTCAACTTGGCGGTCGCTTTAGCCCGCAGGGGCAAGCGTGTCGGCATCATCGATGCGGATATCTACGGCTTCAGCGTGCCGGATATGATGGGGATCGAAGAGCGCCCGGATGTTGTGAATGAACGGGTCATCCCTATTGAGAAGTTTGGTGTTAAGGTGATGTCCATGGGCTTCTTCGTAGAGGACAACAGCCCAATCGTGTGGCGCGGACCGATGCTTGGCAAAATGCTGCGCAACTTCTTCCAAGAGATTGAATGGGGCGAGCTTGACTACCTGCTGCTAGACCTTCCGCCGGGTACGGGAGATGTAGCGCTTGATGTTCATCAGATTATTCCGCAAAGCAAAGAAATTATCGTAACTACCCCGCATGCTACAGCAGCATTCGTTGCAGCTAGGGCAGGAGCAATGGCGATTAAGACGGAACACGAAATCATTGGAATCGTCGAGAATATGTCCTATTTCGAATCTAAAGTTACCGGCGAGAGAGAATATGTATTTGGCCGCGGTGGCGGCGCACGCCTCGCAGAGACGCTTCATTCAGATCTGCTTGCTCAAATTCCATTGGGGGCTCCAGACAATCATGTATCTGAGCCTGACTTTGCACCGTCGGTATACAAAGCCGATACTGAAACAGGGAAGATGTACTTGGAGCTTGCAGACAGCGTATTAGCGAAATGCGGCAAATAGTCAAATAACAAAAGCCCGAACCATTGTCTAAGGCAGCTAATCCTTGCTGCCATGCGGACAACCTGTTCGGGCTTTTTTGAATTCATTTTATGCGATGAAAACAATACTTCTACCGCTACATAGCCGAATCGCCGCCTTGTTCATCTCCGCCGCCTGAATCGTCCCCGCCGCCGCCTTCCTCATCGGATTTTTGCTCACCGCCCGATTCTTCCTTCTTTTTATCTACTTTCTGGTCTGGGCTTGGTTTAAGCTCCTCTTGTACCGCTTTTTTCATCAGATCAAGCACTTCAAGTCGAAACAATGGATTTTGCATCGCATCCTGCATAAGGGACATCACTTCCTTGCGGTATTGCGTACTTTGCAGCACCTCAAGAATCATCTTGTCCATTTCAGGGTTTTTAAGCACCTTAATTAAATCAGCTTGATAGGAGGGGTCCTTTATTAGTTCTTTATGGATTTGTTTATTTTGCTTATTAACGGATTTGGCAAATTCCCCCGCGAAACGTGGATCAACCATAAGCTTTTTGATTACCTTGTCGTACTGAGGAGAAATAAGGACATCCTTAACCGCTAAGCGAACCTCCTCTTGATCCTGCACAGACAGCAGCTTGGAGGTTTGACCACTATAACCGGAAATTTGCTGTGATGACTCCTGCAGTGCTTTTTGGGCATCCTCCGTTTTGAGGATATCAATAACCATCGTTTTTAAATCCTTGTAGCTGACCTGCTCATTACTACCTCCAGAGGACTCGGCGCCACAGCCGGATAAAACAAATAACATGGCTGAAATAATCGAAAATAAAGCAAAGCTCTTACGCATGATTCGCAAGCTCCTTCCTATGTCATTGCTGCTGCATACCGTTTGGATAAACAAATCGTTCGAAAAGTGATGGATCGTATAGTTATTATGTACAAAGTTCACCGGATTATCATGGACAGACTTTAGCTTTTTATTGTGAACGTGGTAAAATAAAGGGTAATGTGGATAACAGGAGGATAATGAACGTGAATTTAAAAAAGTGGTTCTTTTTATTTTGGAGCGGCATGGTAGTAGGCGGGCTTGCCTGCGTAATTACCGGTGCGTTGATGGCTTGGGTAGATCCGGAGTTTGGGTTCTTAGGTTTTAAAGCTGTCGGCTTTAATGCATTAATGATGGGTTTGGTCGGTTTAATGATTGGAGCATTTAGCCAAATGGGCTTTTTCGCTTATTTAACGTTAAACTACATCGCTCTTAGCGTATTTGGCAAAAAATATTTATGGAACGCGCTACAAGGCTATACGACGTTATTCGCAGCAATAGGACTGGGGTATATGTTGTATGAGCAGCGCCTGAACAACTGGTTTTTCTGGACATTGCCGCTTGCCCTGCTTCTATTTTCTGTTGCAGTATCATGGTTCAAGGTTAAGCAAACGAACAAAACCGCTTTTGTGCCAACCATGTTTTTGATGTTCTTCATTACATTCATTGAGTCTTGGCCTGCACTTCAAGGTGAAACGAACGTATCTGCTATTGTATTTATGATGGTTCCTTTATTCGTCTGCAATGCATACCAAATTATGATGATGCACCGTTTGGTCAAAAAACAAACAACCGACTCAGCAGCGATTGCTGCGAAGCCGGTCGTTTAACTTAATATTCTAGTTCAGCAGCATTAATTTGCGGGAATGTAGAGGATGTCTTGTCCTGCACCGCTTTGCCGTCAACCTCAGTTTGTGTGATGAGGTCGGTTACCGTAACAAACTCATAGCCTTTTTCACGCAGCTGATCAATAACGATCGGAAGCGCCTCATGTGTCTGCTTTACGGAATCACTCGCATGGAACAAAATGATGTCGCCAGGATGAGCACGCGTAACGACCCGATTAATAATTTTGTCGGTGCCGATGTTCATCCAGTCGAGTGAATCCGTATCCCACTGAATTACCTTATATTGCAGCTCTTCAGCAATGCGCAGAACCCGCTTGTCAAAATCTCCGTTAGGAAGTCGGATCAATTTCGGTTGTTTTCCCGTTACGTCGGATAAAATGGTGTGTGCAGTCGTAATTTGTTTGCGAATTTCTTCATCGCTAAGCTTGCTGTAATTATCATGTTTGTGGCCATGGCTGCCTATTTCATAACCAGCCTCTTGAATCTTTCTGACGATCTCGGGATGGGACTGGCTCCATGGTGAAGATAAGAAGAAGGTAGCCTGTTTAATGTTTTTCTCTTTTAGCACATTAAGAATGGGTTCCGTGCGTTTATCGCCCCAACTAATGTCAAAGGTAAGAGCAACAACCTTTTTGTCAGTGGGTACGCTGTAGATTGCAGCCGGCTGCTGCGGAGCAAAGACGGTGATGTTGTCACGTTCGGCATAAATAATGCCAATTGAAAATACGACAGCGATAGCAATTAAGAAATACCTTTTCAACTTTCGGCCATTCAGAACATAAAAAACGTTCATTGGGAAGGGCACTCCTCTCTAATGGAAGCTTGTACAAAGATAAGAAAGTATAAATCCGACCTTTATACTTCACTTATCCTTAATTGCGAAACGAGTATTTGCCTCCAACGAAGGCTGCCGTCGTTTACGCTTGTAGTACAATCTATGCTCGTACTACAGAGATATTCATCCATCTTGCGAACTTACAAGCTGCGGAGGGGATAAAATGTTTAAATGGCGTTTGATTTGGGAGCATTTTAAACAAATGAATCCCTATATAGCGTTTGGATCCATACTATTTTTAGCAGGTATGGTTATCGGAGGCACGAACCCAGCGTTCAGAGCTTTTCTTGATGAACAGCTGAAGGGGCTAGGACAGCTCGCTGAAATGATCGATGATTCCAAAAATCCAACGTTAACGATGATGATTTTCATTTTTTTGAATAATGCGGTTAAATCGATACTGGTTATGTACTTAGGTGCTTTGTTTGGGGTATTGCCTTTCTTTTTCTTAGTTGTAAATGGAATGATGATCGGTTATTTACTGAAAACGACAGCTGAGCTTCATGGCGGCGGGTATGTGATGGAGCTTATTGTTAAAGGTTTGCTGCCGCACGGAATTCTGGAAATTCCCGCGATTATTTTTGCATGTGCTTATGGCATGCGTTTTGGAGTACTCATCTTCAAAGCGGTCGGATCTCTTGTATTTGCAAGATCTAAGACAGGGAATGTAAGCCGAGAG
>NZ_CP150265.1:6675000-6872500 GCF_037976325.1 Paenibacillus sp. FSL K6-3182 | reverse complement strand
CGATCCCGCTTGGCTCCACCAAAAAAAATAATGTACTGTCTTTGCTGAAGATTAACTCTGAAGCAAACTCAGCGCAAAACATTTGCACCTTGAAAACTGGATAACGAAAGAAAAAGAATTGCTGAAACATCCTTTAAAGCTGTTTTTACGTAAGCGAAGGTGAGCGATCACCTGAGCATTTGGTTAAGCTAGTAAGAGCGCACGGAGGATGCCTAGGCACCAGGAGCCGAAGAAGGACGTGGCGAACAACGATACCGCCCCGGGGAGCCGTAAGCAGGCATTGATCCGAGGATTTCCGAATGGGGAAACCCAGCTGTCGTAATGGACAGTTACTACTAACTGAATACATAGGTTAGTAAGAGGCATACCAGGGGAACTGAAACATCTAAGTACCCTGAGGAAGAGAAAACAATAGTGATTCCGTCAGTAGCGGCGAGCGAACGCGGATTAGCCCAAACCAAGGAGCTTGCTCCTTGGGGTTGTAGGACGTCTCACATGGAGTTACAAAAGTGTTTGGTAGGCGAAGAGGTCTGGAAAGGCCCGCCAGAGCAGGTAAAAGCCCTGTAACCGAAAGCAAGCACTCTCCGAGACGGATCCTGAGTACGGCGGGACACGAGAAACCCCGTCGGAATCCGGCAGGACCATCTGCCAAGGCTAAATACTCCCTGGTGACCGATAGTGAAGCAGTACCGTGAGGGAAAGGTGAAAAGCACCGCGGAAGCGGAGTGAAAAAGAACCTGAAACCGTGCGCTTACAAAAAGTCAGAGCCCGTTAAATGGGTGATGGCGTGCCTTTTGTAGAATGAACCGGCGAGTTACGATCACGTGCAAGGTTAAGTCGGGAAGACGGAGCCGTAGCGAAAGCGAGTCTGAATAGGGCGAATAAGTACGTGGTCGTAGACCCGAAACCGTGTGATCTACCCCTGTCCAGGGTGAAGGTGCGGTAACACGCACTGGAGGCCCGAACCCACGCATGTTGAAAAATGCGGGGATGAGGTGGGGGTAGCGGAGAAATTCCAATCGAACTCGGAGATAGCTGGTTCTCCCCGAAATAGCTTTAGGGCTAGCCTCGAGGAATGAGCGTCGTGGAGGTAGAGCACTGATTGGGTGCGGGGCCCGCCAAGGGTTACCAAGTCCAGTCAAACTCCGAATGCCATAGACGTGCTACTCGGGAGTCAGACAGTGAGTGCTAAGATCCATTGTCAAGAGGGAAACAGCCCAGATCATCAGCTAAGGTCCCCAAGTGTGTGTTAAGTGGGAAAGGATGTGGAGTTGCAAAGACAACCAGGATGTTGGCTTAGAAGCAGCCATCATTTAAAGAGTGCGTAATAGCTCACTGGTCGAGTGACTCTGCGCCGAAAATGTAACGGGGCTAAACACACCACCGAAGCTATGACATGTACCATTAGGTACTTGGGTAGGGGAGCGTTGAATACGGATTGAAGTTGGACCGTGAGGACTGGTGGACTGTATTCAAGTGAGAATGCCGGTATGAGTAACGAAAAGACAAGTGAGAATCTTGTCCGCCGAAAGCCTAAGGGTTCCTGAGGAAGGCTCGTCCTCTCAGGGTAAGTCGGGACCTAACGCGAGGCCGAAAGGCGTAGTGGATGGACAACAGGTTGAAATTCCTGTACCACCGAAGATTGTTTGAGCAATGGGGTGACACAGAAGGGCAGTGACGCGGACTGATGGAATAGTCCGTCCAAGCAGTGAGGCTGATCGATAGGCAAATCCGTCGATCATAAGGCTGGGCTGTGATGGGGAGCGAAAATTGCAGTAGCGAAGGTCATGTACTCCGGCTGTCAAGAAAAGCCTCTAGTGAGATCTAGGTGCCCGTACCGCAAACCGACACAGGTAGGCGAGCAGAGCATGCTAAGGCGCGCGGAAGAACTCTCGTTAAGGAACTCGGCAAAATGACCCCGTAACTTCGGGAGAAGGGGTGCCTCGGTAGGGTGAATAGCCCGAGGGGGCCGCAGTGAAAAGGCCCAAGCGACTGTTTAGCAAAAACACAGGTCTGTGCGAAGCCGTAAGGCGAAGTATACGGGCTGACGCCTGCCCGGTGCTGGAAGGTTAAGGGGAGCGGTTAGGGGTAACCCGAAGCTGTGAACCGAAGCCCCAGTAAACGGCGGCCGTAACTATAACGGTCCTAAGGTAGCGAAATTCCTTGTCAGGTAAATTCTGACCCGCACGAATGGCGTAACGACTTGGGCGCTGTCTCAACGAGAGATCCGGTGAAATTTTAATACCTGTGAAGATGCAGGTTACCCGCGACAAGACGGAAAGACCCCATGGAGCTTTACTGTAACTTGATATTGAACTTTGGTACGATCTGTACAGGATAGGTGGGAGCCTTTGAAGCATGAGCGCCAGCTTGTGTGGAGGCAACGTTGGGATACCACCCTGATCGTATCGGAGTTCTAACCTAGAACCGTGAAACCGGTTCGGGGACCGTGTCAGGTGGACAGTTTGACTGGGGCGGTCGCCTCCTAAAATGTAACGGAGGCGCCCAAAGGTTCCCTCAGAATGGTTGGAAATCATTCGAAGAGTGCAAAGGCATAAGGGAGCTTGACTGCGAGACCTACAAGTCGAGCAGGTACGAAAGTAGGGCTTAGTGATCCGGTGGTACCGAATGGAAGGGCCATCGCTCAACGGATAAAAGCTACCCTGGGGATAACAGGCTTATCTCCCCCAAGAGTCCACATCGACGGGGAGGTTTGGCACCTCGATGTCGGCTCATCGCATCCTGGGGCTGAAGTAGGTCCCAAGGGTTGGGCTGTTCGCCCATTAAAGCGGTACGCGAGCTGGGTTCAGAACGTCGTGAGACAGTTCGGTCCCTATCTGTCGCGGGCGCAGGAAATTTGAGAGGAGCTGTCCTTAGTACGAGAGGACCGGGATGGACGTACCGCTGGTGTACCAGTTGTTCCGCCAGGAGCACCGCTGGGTAGCCAAGTACGGACGGGATAAGCGCTGAAAGCATCTAAGCGTGAAGCCCCCCTCAAGATGAGATTTCCCAGTATGTAAGACCCCTTGAAGACGACGAGGTTGATAGGTTCGGGGTGGAAGCACAGCAATGTGTGTAGCTGACGAATACTAATCGGTCGAGGGCTTATCCTAAACACGTTTACTGTGACCCATACATCCAGTAGACAGCAGCTAAAAAGGCTTCAGCAAGCCTAATCTTTCGTATCCAGTTTTCAAGGCGCAATACGCCTTGATATTCAACCGTGCCTATTTTGAAGTTGAAGCTTTAATAACATTCAACTCAAAATACAATGTTCCCTGATAGCTCAGTTGGTAGAGCACTCGACTGTTAATCGAGTTGTCACAGGTTCGAGTCCTGTTCGGGGAGCCATTATGCTCTCATAGCTCAGTAGGTAGAGTGCATCCATGGTAAGGATGAGGTCACCGGTTCGAATCCGGTTGAGAGCTCCAGAAAACTTTCAACTGTAAGGACAAGCATCAATTTTAGCATGGCCCGTTGGTCAAGTGGTTAAGACACCTCCCTTTCACGGAGGTAACAGGGGTTCGAGTCCCCTACGGGTCACCAAATTATTTTTACAAATGGCGCCTTTATCCTTGGACGCTTAGCTCAGCTGGGAGAGCATCTGCCTTACAAGCAGAGGGTCGGCGGTTCGATCCCGTCAGCGTCCACCATATCGCTATTGGGGATTAGCCAAGCGGTAAGGCAACGGACTTTGACTCCGTCATTCTCAGGTTCGATCCCTGAATCCCCAGCCACTTATACTATGAGTCATTAGCTCAGTTGGTAGAGCACCTGACTTTTAATCAGGGTGTCGTAGGTTCGAATCCTACATGACTCACCATTTTTTTATCTCACATGCGCGCGTATGGCGGAATTGGCAGACGCACTAGACTTAGGATCTAGCGGGCGACCGTGGGGGTTCAAGTCCCTCTACGCGCACCATCTTTAACACCCTTCATAGGGAAGCACTCTGTATGTCAACAGAGTAATGTAGGTGGAAGCCCTGCAAAACATGGTTAAGCTTCAAAGAATCACATTTGCGCGTATGGCGGAATTGGCAGACGCACTAGACTTAGGATCTAGCGGGCGACCGTGGGGGTTCAAGTCCCTCTACGCGCACCATACCATGAAGAAACCCTTGGCGAACAAGGGTTTTTTGCTGTTTATATAAGTGTAATAATTATGTAGTAATCATCCATCATGCTTGATTTTATAACCACGCTTATCATCCACATCCATTAATCGAAAAGCCCGGATCAATGAAGCTGTATAGCGCTTGTTCAGCACCATATCTTTGCAGCTTATGCTCTAATCGCATGCCTACCTTCTCAAAGAGCCTGCAGGAAGCAGTATTTGCTGTTTGTGTCTCAGCTATTACTTTACCAAGCTTTAATTCATGAAGTGCGTACATTAATAATTGACCGACTACCTCGGCTGCGTAGCCGCTACCCCAGCTTTGCGGAAGAAATTCATAGCTGATTTCCTTAAACCTTCCGTCTATGTGATTATCTAAGGAAACAACCCCAATAAAATCATTGTTTTCTTTTAATCTAACCGTCCAAATGTTTGACTCCTTCGTTGAAGAGCGCTCTAAAGCATCTAGAAACTTATTTAGATGATATTCCTCTGGTACAACTCCGCCTAAGTATTTTCTGACCTCATGACTCGAATATATCCTTTGCATGTATTTTAAATCTGATTGTTGTAATGGGTCCAGCTTGCATCTAGTGGTTTGCATATTGGTTATAATCCTCCTTTTATGTTTGCTTAGGATAGCTTGTTCAAAACACGATCTACCTCTACAGTAAGGTGATCCTACTCAATTGTATGGGGTTAAAAATGTGCAAGGTTAATTGTTGTGAGGATAAATAGTAAATGGAATTAGTGTTTTATATAAAGAAATAGTAATCCCATTGCTAGATTTGTAGACATGGTTTTTGTGATCGTAACATAGGGACCTACAGGATGCCAACTTATTACTCAATAGAATTTGAGGTGTATATTATCCATATAATCCCTTCATTTTTAGAATAAACCTGTCGATATAGTTCATTGGGACTAACTGGAATCTACACATAAGAAGGAGAAGGAGATCAGTCATATGCAGCAAAAGACAAAAAAATGGCTTGTTAGAGTAGTAGCTATTCTGCTTTTTATAGTGTTGAATGTGAGCTACACAGGAAGCGAATCATTTGGTGGTAAGGGAGCCTATGGGGGTTCCTCAGTTTCTGCGGCAGAATCGACGAATGAGACAAAAACGGTTGCTTCTAATGCGAAGGGTTCTGCTGCCAGCAAAGCAGAAATCGAGTACTGGCGATACAAAGCAGAGGGTACTCTATATCCTCCGATTGTGATGCCGAGCGGAAAGCTGCTGGTAGTAACGAATAATGGATGGTTATCCTTATTAGATAATGGCGGAAAAGAATTAAAAAGAATAAACACATATTCGAAACTATACGCCCCAGCCGTAAATGGAAAAGGACAAATATTTACCGCAGGAACTGGTGCTAGGCTTTATCAATATGATGAAGGCGGCAATGGCGGTCAGAAAGGTATTTATTATTTTAAAGGGAAAAAGGAACAATTAGAGCCATCTGGCATGGTGACGGATGGGGAAGGTACTCCTTATTTCGCATATCAGCATGCTGTTTTATCGCTGAGCAGTGTGGGAGAGCAGCAGGCTGCTCTGCTGCCAGAGGGCGTCTCGGTTAAGGAACTGGCCGCAGGTAAGCGCGGCGTCTATGTACTGGGCAGCAATGGCGTGTTGTATGCCGTGCGCGGCAATGCAGTTGTATGGGAAGCGTCGCTTGAGCAGACGCTGCTTGGGGCGAAGCTGATCGCGGGCGATGTGAGCGGCGGCGTCATGCTGCTTGCGGGCAAAGCTATCGCTACGTATGAAGAGGACGGTAAAGTCCGCTTCACTCGCGAGCTTGCGGCAGCGCCCGCAGGCGGTTGGACGTCTCCGGCGCTTGTGCCCGGAGACAAAGGTATTGTCGTTGCCGCCGAGCGCAGCGGCAACGGCATAGCTGCGTTCCGCCTCGCAGACGGGGCGGAACTATGGCGCATTAGCGCCAGCGGGGCGGGAGGCTTTGGCCCCGCGGCGCTTGCGCCGGATCTTGGCGCCGGCACGGTGCTGGCCGGCGGCCGTTCCGGCGCTGTGTACGCGATCGACGGCTCTGCCGGGTCGATCTTGTACACCTACGGCGGTCACACCGCGGTTCCCGCGAGCGGTGTGGCGCCGCAGGGCAGCGGACGCTTCGTATATGCGTCCGCAAGTACATTAATCGCAGCGGGGCCAGTTCGCACCGTTGCGATCACCTATGCAGCAGCGGCGGCGGTTAAGCTGCCGCTGGATACACGGCTCCTGCTCACGGACAAGCTGAAGCTGTCCGATCCAGTCGCTGTCAGCTATCGCTCCGACAATCCAGCGATCGTTCGCATCAATGAGAAAAGCGTGGTAACCCCGGTTACAGCTGGATCAGCTAATCTTTATGTAGATGTTTCAGCTAGCGGCTACAAAGGCCAACTGAAGCTTCCTATTCAGGTTACAGCCTCTACCTTGAACCTAAAGGTGAAGCATGAATCCAAGAAGGTTGTTGCAGCAGGCCAGTCGTTTACGGTTCAAACCGTTACCATTCCAAAGGGAATGCCGGTTACTGCAGGCCTGGCAAGCCGTAAAATAGGCGTCGTTCAGTCGCTTCAATCGATTGCTAAAGATTACCGTGCAGACGCAGCGATTAACGGAACTTACTTCGAGGCTTATGGCGGCATTCCGGAGCCATATGGAACGGTAATTGTAGACGGCAATGTGGAGCATATAGGCAATACAGGGACAGCGATTGGTTTTACATGGGACGGGAATGTAGTTATGGATACGCTACGCGTCAAAATTTTAGGTGGAACAGACGGTTCTTTTAAGTCGCCTAACAACTGGTATGCGTATTTTATTAATCGAACACCTGTAGCAGGCGCATCGTCAGCCATTATGTTCACGCCAAAGCGTGGTGCTAAGCTTGGATTTGCACAAGGCACCTCAGTAACGGTCAGTAAGGGTGTCGTGACCAAAATAAGCAAAAAAGAGAATGTCAGCATTCCAGCAGATGGATATGTTCTCGTTTATACAGGCTCTGAGGAGAAGCTAGCCTCACGCTTTAAGGTGGGGACGAAGGTTGATTATAAGATCGAAATGACCAACCTCTCGAAAAGTCCGATTGCATGGTCTCGCGTTCATACCGCCATTGGTGCAGGACCTAGGCTTGTGAAGGATGGGAAACCGGCTGTTAATCCAGCTGGGGAAGGGTTTAGCAGCTCCAAAATATTGACCGATGCAGCTGGCAGAAGCGGCATTCTTGTCAAAAAGGACGGGACTGTTGTCATAGCTACCGTCTCCAAAGCAACGATAAAACAGTGGAGTCAAATCATGATTCAGCTTGGCGCTGAGCAGGCGATGAATTTGGACGGAGGAGCATCCTCAGGCATGTACGCGCAAGGAAAACTCATTACCACGCCTGGAAGGCTAATAAGCAATGGACTCGTATTTGGCACGAAGCTAAAGTGGTAACTTTTGTATAATGATAAAAGCTAGCCGTCCCAATCTGTTGGGCGGCTTTTCTATTTAAATGGGGCTCTATTTTTGTCGATATGAATAAATGCTATTTATATTATCATTGACTTTTTTTATGAGAAACATTATCATTAGAAAATAAATGATAATCGTTATCAATATTCGTTACTTATTGAAATATAAATATAAAATGTGAAGGTGTCTGCCTCAGGCAGCGGAAGGAGCGTGCATGTTCAATGATTCGTTTAACGACCTCTAGTCTTGATATTGCTTATGATGACCGTCTAATCGTTGAGAATTTAAACATTGCTATACCTCAAGGGAAAATCACGGCGCTAGTAGGAGCTAACGGCTCTGGTAAATCAACGATTTTGAAAACAATGGCCCGTATTATGACCCCTTCGAAGGGCAGTGTACTTCTGGACGGTAAGTCTATCCATAAGCAATCGACGAAGGAAGTAGCGAAGCAATTGGCAATTTTGCCGCAAAATCCAACCGCTCCGGACGGACTCACAGTAGCTGAGCTTGTCTCTTATGGTCGTTTTCCATACCAGAAGGGCTTCGGATCGATGACTAAGGATGACCGCAGTATCGTGCAGTGGGCAATCGAAGCGACAGGTATGACTGATTTTGCCGATCGTCCGGTTGATCATCTATCGGGCGGACAACGTCAACGTGCATGGATTGCAATGTCTCTTGCGCAGGAAACTGATATTTTATTCCTTGACGAGCCTACAACCTTCCTAGATATGGCGCATCAGCTAGAGGTTCTTCACTTGCTTCAAAAGCTAAACGCAGCTAATAATCGCACAGTAGTCATGGTCGTTCATGATTTGAACCACGCGACACGTTATGCTCATCATATGATTGCAATTAAAACGGGTGTCGTTGTAGGCGAAGGTACGCCTGCAGAAGTTATGACACCGGATATTATGCGCGAAGTGTTTAACATTGAGGCAGATATCGTGCCTGATCCGCGTACAGGCGTTCCTCTTTGCTTACCATATGCACTAGCCGGCCAGCCTGCTGCGGATAAAGTGGCATTGATTAACCGTGCACAGTCAGAGAGACCATTGGCTGCTGCTGGAGCATAGGAACTAATATTAATGCTGTAAACCGCGTTTCCTATGGAAATGCGGTTTTTTGTTCTTTTAGATAAGCCATGTGTAGTATATTGAGCTTAGAAGCGAGTGGGAGGGAAGTGACCAATTATATTCGTTATTTATAAAATGTTATCCATTAGAGCTGAACAATCGGAAGGAGTAAATGGAGTAAGGTGCAACGTCATTTAAGCTGATTTTTATGATTGGATTTATGAAGTCTAAAAGCACATATTTCCGCGCTATATAAGGCTTTTCGGCCATTTTAGAACAATGTATTTTAAGGGATTTAAAATAATTTAAAACTTTTTTCAAAAAACAGTTGCTTTTTGTTTTCAGGGGTGATATATTATTACTTGTCGCCGCGATGATAAACGAAACGAACGGCCGACAGAAATACATGCGGAAGTGGCTCAGCGGTAGAGCATCGCCTTGCCAAGGCGAGGGTCGCGGGTTCGATTCCCGTCTTCCGCTCCATAAATTGTGCGGCCTTAGCTCAGCTGGATAGAGCGTTTGACTACGAATCAAAAGGCCAGGAGTTCGAATCTCTTAGGCCGCGCCATTTTCCCAACATTAGACGCAATTCATTTACACTTCGGGACGTAGCTCAGCTTGGTAGAGCACCTGGTTTGGGACCAGGGGGTCGCATGTTCAAATCGTGTCGTCCCGACCATAATCTTTTTTTGCGGGTGTAGTTCAATGGTAGAACTTTAGCCTTCCAAGCTAATAGCGTGGGTTCGATTCCCATCACCCGCTCCAACTATTTAAACCCGAAAGCCTTGCGCAGCAAGGCTTTTTTTTGTTTTTATATATTGCAATAAAAGTGCCTCTTGCACCTAATATGGTGCAGAAGATGGTGCGAAATTTTAACTAACTGTTTGAGGGTTAAGATATACTAACCGATCAGAAGCCTCTCTGCTGGTTATTTCAGAAGCATGCATATAAATATCTGCTGTAGTTCTGATCTTCTGATCTTCGCATGAATGAAGCAACCATTCTTCTATTTGTTTGAGTTCTGAACCGCTCTCTCGCAGTAGCTTCGCCGTTTTATGCCATAGATCATACAAACGGGTATTAGTGAGCTCTCGCTTGCTTAGAAACCTTCTCTAGCCCATAGAGGGGAGGGGCGGATAGTAATTCACACCTTCTCACCATGAAAGACATATCGCTTAGTACCGCCTTACCAGGTCTTACATAACATTTATTTCATTCTAGTCGGAAGCGTCTTAGAGACTCCCTGTACTAAACAAGTGTATGTAAGCTAATCAAATATCCATTTGTATAGTCGGAAAATTAGCCGAGGGAGGTATATCCATACTTCAAAAAATACTTCCAATCTGTAAAAGAAAGTATCAACCTTATTATTACGAGTTCTGCGCCTCATTAAATCATTCTCCTTTATTGGCATTAGGTGAATTGGAGAAATATAGTTACACTTAAATGTATCGATTCGATAGTGTCCACGTTTGAATTCTAATAAACATAAAGCTTATTTTTGGTCAGCCAATTAATTAAATATAAGACCCCAAATGCAGAGCCCAAAACTAAAATCTTCTCTACAATTTTTTTCCAATGTAGCTCGTCTCCTGCTTCATTCATGCTAAGAAAAAACAGAGCCACAAGAATGATTGGTGCATATAGGAATGTTTTTTTCATTCGTAATGACCTCATTCTTTCTTTATTTACAAATATTTCTACGCAAAGCATTAATCTAAGTTTCAAAGACAGTGAACCTAAAACATTTAAACCTATTCTTGAAATATCAAGTTATGATTAAAAATGTCTAACGGATAGGTTTAGAAGCGCTATTTATGCAGCAAAGTAATTTATATAAAAAGCTTAAGAATAATGTGCTAAATCAACGAAGTACAAAAAATTATATTATTGATGTAGAAGCTCGAGAAATCATAGAATACCTTTACAGTTATTTTGCTGAAAATAAACATATAGGAATCATTAATCACACTGTTCAGGGAATGGATAACCGAACGGACAATAGAAAGTTATGACGGAATAGACTGGCTGCTGAGTGGTAATGGAAAATAGAGTTTAACTATCATGTATTAGAAGGTAGCATATACATCTAAGCACCTAATGCGGAAGTTGAAGGTTTAAAGTGTGGTTTTGATGGATTGGTGCAGGCGCACGTATTCTTAGCTAATTGCGAGGGTTCTCTACAATTAAAACTTCCAAGTAAGAGCTGAAACGGACATGAGATACCTTATTTGCCGAAATTCCATCCTTTTAGAGAACTAACGGACATAGGATCTCTTATTTAGCTTCAGAATGCTTGATTAGGCTACTTTTCGAGCTATTAACGCATCCTATGTCCGTTAGATCCACGTAACGAGCTTAAATTCTCGAAATAGCGGATTTCATGTCCGTTAGGACTGAACATGAACAGCACAAGAGCAGACTCCAATGTTGGACCGAAAATGTTATTTATGTAAACATAAATAAATGCATCCATACAGAAGCCGGATACTTTATAAGCGACGATTCCAACCTTGTGTTGAATTAACGGACATGAGATACCTTATTTGCTGAAATTCGGTCTTTTTAGAGAACTAACGGACATAGGATCTCTTATTTAGCTTCAGAATGCTTGATTAGGCTACTTTTCGAGCTATTAACGCATCCTATGTCCGTTAGATCCACGTAACGAGCTTAAATTCTCGAAATAGCGGATTTCATGTCCGTTAGGGCTGAACATGAACAGCGCATGAGCAGACTCCAATATTGATTCGAAAATATTATTTGTGTAAACATAAATAAGCGTATCAAACAGAAACCAGATGTCTTATAAGTGGTGCTGCCAACCTTATGTAGAATTAACGGACATGAGATACCTTATTTGCCGAAATTCCGTCCTTTTGTAGAACTAACGGACATAGGATCTCTTATTTAGTTTCAGGATGCTTAATTTGGCTACTTTTTGAGCTATTAACGCATCCTATGTCCGTTAGATCCACGTAATGAGCTTGAATTCTCGAAATAGCGGATTTCAAGTCCGTTAGGGTTAAAGGTTAACCATGAAAAACGTAACAGTAGATTCCGATGTTGAGTGACGAAAATATCATATGTGTAAAGATAAATAAACATATCAAACAAAACATCCCGTCTGGAAGCTCTCAGTGGGCTGTTTAGTTTGCCCATACACTAAAAAAGTAAAACATGTGCTTTGACGAGGTTTGGAATGGATTATCAAGTATTTTATCAAATGCTTACTAAGCACTTAATCAACTGGTTTACCAAGTGTTTAATCAAGTAGTTACAATGCGTTTTATCAAACGTTTTATCTAGATTTACCAAGAACCAAACACTCCACCAATAACCATACGCTCTACCAATAACTAAACACTCCACCAGTAACCATACGCTTTACCAAAAACCACCCCCCCACCAAAAACCAAGCGCTTTACAAAAGCTTCATGGAACATTAATCATTATGAAATAAATACTCTCTACAATTCTAGTTAACATAATAGATATGGGAGTGAGTGAAACTTGAAGATCTATAGTAAAAGGTTAATATCATTATTATTAGCTACGGAAATTACGGCCAGCATGGTGCTGGCAGGCGGACCTGTCATGGCTGCTGGTTTGCCATTGTCTGGGACGCCTTACGCAATAGACAACTCCTATAATTTAGCCACCCCGCACATTGTTATCAATCAAGTATATGGCGGTGGATTGAATCAGGATACTGAAATACTGTTATCTCACGGTTTTATTGAGCTTTATAACCCGACGGATAGTGATGTCAATCTTGCTGGTTGGTCGCTGCAATATGCGGAACAGCTCCCAGGTGTAACGACAGGTGCTACTAAGGCTTGGGAAAAGCTTAATTTGACCGGAACGATTAAAGCGCATTCTTCTTTTCTTATAACAGGAGCTTCTACAGGTGCTGAAAAACCAAAGGTAGATCTCTATGCAAAAGGCGATCTCACTTGGGAGCGATTGTTTAATAACAAAGGGATGAAGGTTGCTCTAATGAGCAATCAAACTTTACTGACTGATCCTAATCCTTTTGACACTAAGCCAGACGGCTATGTAGATATGGTCGGTACAGGAAGCAATGATAAGGATAGTAATATCGACGGATATGAGACTGCATTCCCTACGGGCTCAGCAGAAGGCACATCGAAGAAAAAGTCCATTCGCCGCAGCAACTTCTTAGATACAGACAATAATAAAGCGGATTTCAAACAAGTCGATTATGAGTTAGCTACCGGCGATGCATTACTAGCAGCAATACCTCGCAGCGGTGCTGACGGCGCATGGGGGCCGGGTATTGTCCAGCCGCTAGCCATTACTACAGTGTCTCTTGCTGATGGCTTTGTTGGATCTCCATATTCCGCAGTTATTCAGGCTACTGGTGGAAACACGCCATATACCTTTACTGCAACTGGCTTGCCAGAAGGACTTAGCCTTGCGCCAAATGGTGCTTTAACGGGGACACCGACCAAGGCTGTAGCAAATACTAATGTGACGATTACAGCGACTGACAGCACGGCAGGGACGCCAGTTAGCATAGTTAAGTCGTTTGCGTTTACCATTCAATCCAGTATAGCGCCAGCAACTCATGTTCTAATTAACGAAGTATATGGCGGCGGCGGGAAAATTAATAAAGATACTCCGCCAGCAGCATCTCCGTACCTGTACGATTTTGTAGAGCTCTACAATCCTACTGCTTCGCCAATATCACTTGCAGGATATCATTTAAGATACAGCAATAAAGGTGCTACAACGGTACAAGGCTATGATTTTGAAGAAGGCGCGGTCATTGCTCCTCAAGATTATTACCTTGTTCGCCTTGAAGCAACATGGGGCAATACGAGCGACAAAAATTACGGGGATCCTTACCTGGCTGATGCATATGCAAGCACGAAAGAGCAATCCATCGGCATGTCTGATGTGGATGGCACGGTGGAATTGTTCCAAGGAGTGTACGCCACTTCGACAGTTGTTGATGCGGTAGGCTTCGGTGCGGTTCAGACTTCACTGCACGAAGGCACATCCGTAGGGAATGGAGCTTCACTGCCAGCGGCTGTTAAAGGCGTGCGCCGCATTAACTTCCAAGATTCCAACAACAATGCTGCTGATTTTGCAGTAGTGGATCCGTCTCCAACGCGAGGTGGAAAAACAGAAGGAACCGTTGATGTCATTCCTGATTTTGTGAAGCTTATCGGCTCACTCCAGAAGAATACAGCAGACAAAGCGGTAACGGTCGAAGGTTTGGTTACAACTCCGTCCGTTAAATCGGATAACAGCCAAGCAAACGCAGTGCGTTATGTACAATCGTTCACGGGCGCAATTGCTGTTGAAGGCATGGACCCGTCCATCCCGATAGGCGCAGAGGTACGCGTTTCTGGGACGGCTGGTCTTCATGACGGCGAAGTGCGGGTAAAAGGCAACTTACAGGTAACAAGGCTGAACAATAAAATTTTTAGCTTAGTGGCAGAAGATACGTTCGATAAGTCTATGCTTAACGTAGATAAGCTTAATTCAGTAACAGCTGATATGTACGGCAGGAGAGTGACAACTACAGGCAATGTAACTGCCGTGGACAAAACGGCTAATACGATTAAGCTTGATAACAATATGCTGCTTTATGTGAATGGAGCGTTTCCGAAGGTTGAAGTTGGGGACAATGCACAAGCTACGGGAACCATTGGAGTTTTTGGCAGCGAAGTTAGATTGGCTGTAGCGAGCGCAGCTGCAGATATGCTCATAAAGCCAGCGTCCGCTGAGATTAAAGATACGTTCAATATTTCAAAAATCGGACAATATTCAGTAGGCCAATTCAATAAAGAAGGCGGCGTTGCCGAGATCGTGAAATTCAACAAAGACAATGGCAAATTTTATTTGGTTAACGGCTCCGGTGATCCGCCAAGCCTAGATATTGTCAGCTTGGGAAGCGGGAACGGAACGCTAAGTAAAGAAAAAACGATACTTGTTAAGCCGATGGCCGAGGTTGAAGGTTTTGTATACGGTGATTTAACTAGTGTAGATATTAATACGACAACTAAGCGTGTTTCTGTAGCGGTACAAGAGGCGGATCCACTCAAGCCAGGTAAAATCATCGTACTCGATTATGATGGTAATTTAATCTCAGCCTATGCTGCTGGTGTACAACCGGATATGATTAAGTCAACAGCTGATGGAAAGTATATCCTTACTGCGAATGAGGCGGAGCCGCGCAATGGTGCAGATGATCCTAAAGGAAGCGTAACGATTGTCAATACAGTAAGCAACAAAGTTACCCATGTACTCTTCGATGATCCGTCCGTTATCGAGGATGGTGTTCATATTCGCGGCAAAGTAGATCCGGCAGATGGGAAAATTAAATCGAGCGGAACAAAAGCAGACGCTGTGTCTGATCTGGAGCCTGAGTATATCACTCTTTCGGATGATAACAAGACAGCCTATGTGTCATTGCAAGAGAATAATGCAATTGCGATTATTGATATCGAAACGAACAAAGTGACGTCTGTAAAAGCACTTGGATTAAAGGATTATAATGATCCGCGCAATTCTCTCGACGTTCTAAAAGACGGTGCGATTAAGCTGGAAAATGTACCGTTTAAAGGGATGTACATGCCTGACGGCATCGCATCTCATACAATTAACGGTCAAACTTACCTTTTTACAGCTAATGAAGGCGATGTAACGGAATGGCCGAACCGTACAAACGGCAGCACGATAGGTGCATTAAAAGGTAAGCTTGATCCGACTTCAGCGGCTGCGATTTTCCTAAATGGCAAGACTGCTTATGATGGTATTGAAGTCGCAAGCGATATGGGCAATGACGGCATTTACATGTATGGCGGACGTTCTTTCTCTATCTGGAATGCGAACTCGATGGAGCAGGTCTATGACAGCGGCAACGATTTTGAAACGATAACGGGCAGTCGCTTGCCAGCATTCTTTAACACAAGCAACAGTAAGACAGCCATTGACGATCGAAGCGGCAAGAAGGGACCAGAACCGGAAGATATTAAAACGGGGAAGGTTGGCAATAAGGTTTTGGCATTCGTTGGTCTTGAGCGCATCGGTGGTTTCATGACCTATGATGTAACAGATCCTGCACATGCGACATTCGCTAATTATACAAATACTCGCGTGTTCAAAGACAGTCAAGGCAAGGACAACTTAGATACAGATACTGGCCCGGAAGGCTTGGAGTTTATTCCGGCTAACATTAGCCCAACTGGAATGCCTTTACTCTTGGTTGCTTACGAGGTAGGCGGCAAGGTAGGCGTATATCAGCTGAATGTAACGAAAGTAACGATGGATAAAGCTTCCCTTTCCTTAAAAGTTGGAGATGCTGCATCTAAGCTGGTTGCAACCGTCGAGCCTGTAGGCGGAAGCTCAGCTGCTGCAATATGGACTTCTTCTAATCCAGCTGTGGCAACCGTAGATTCAAATGGATATGTCACAGCGTTAAAAGCGGGAACAGCGGTCATTTCAGCAGCGAGTGCTGACGGATATGGTCTCGCTGAGACGAGTGTGACGGTTACTTCAGGTGATATCGTAACTCCATCGCCAACACCGAATCCATCGCCGACGCCTGCACCTTCTACAAAACCTGAAGATGCTGGAGTGACGATCGTAAATGGCGAGACCGTAAAAGCAGTAAGCACGCTTAAAGCTGAAACGGATAACAGCGGTAAGACAACGGCAACGGTAACGGTAAATCAATTGGATGCAGCAATAGCTGCATTAGATAAAGCATCAAACGGCAAGCCGGCATCCATTGAGTTTAAAATGGCGGCTAACACAGACACCAAGTCAACGGCTATCAAGTTTGAGGAAAAAGCTATCGCTAAGCTTGCAGCTAAGGGATTGAAGTCGCTGGATGTTAATGCAGGGCTCGGAATCGTATCCTTTGATGCTAAGGCTATTGGAACACTAGCAGCAGCGACAGGAAATGGCGAGCTTTCCATAGCGGTCAACAAAGCGGATGTATCTAAGCTGTCTAGTGAGATTAAGGAAACGATCGGCAGCCATCCTGTGTATGAATTTGATGTGATTGGCGGAAAAACAGCGATTACCGATCTGAAGGGTGGTACAGCACGGGTTAGCATTCCTTATTCGCTTCAAGCAAACGAAGACAGCCAAGCAGTAGTCATCTACTATATTGCAAATGATGGCAAACTTAGCATTGTACCTAACAGCGTGTACGATAAGTCGACAGGTCAATTGCAGTTTACGGTAAGCCATTTCTCTACTTACGGAGTTGGCTACAATTATGTGGCATTTTTGGACACTGCATCAAGCTTTGCGAAGGATTCTATCCTTTACTTATCTTCCAGAGATATAATCGGCGGCTTGGGCAATCAAAAGTTTGCTCCAAAGGCTAACATGTCAAGGGCTGATTTCACACTCATCCTTGCAAGAATTGCCGGCACTCAACTGGACGATTACACGTCATCAAGCTTTACGGACGTGAAGTCATCCGATTACTTTGCAGGGGCGGTAGCATGGGCGGCTGAAAAAGGAATTGTCGGAGGCGCTGGAGATGGCAGCTTCAATCCTAAAGCCAATATTAGCCGTGAGCAAATGGTTGCTATGATTGCAAGGTTCGTTGATGTCATGAATTTTGATTTGCCTGTGCAAACAAATGCTATAGCGTTTGAAGATGCATCATCTATTGGTGCGTTTGCGAAGGAAGCAGCAGCTGCAGTGCAGCAGGCGGGAATCATTAACGGCAAGATTTATGCAAATAAGGCAGGCAGCTATTTTGCACCGAAGGATTTGACTACCCGTGAGGAAGCAGCAAAAATGTTAGCGAAATTAATTCAATTAATGGCATAATTCGACTTGAACAAGACCGCAGCGCCCTTCAGTTAGAGGTGCTGCGGTCTTTTTCATAAGAGGTCTAATTTATGGGATGAAACCAGCATTTTCGCTAAGTTAATAAGCATTGTTAACTTAATCGAAGCGGGTTGTATTGCGCAGTTAATATTTACCGGAAACATAAGCAGTAAAAAGGAGCGGGTTTTATACTCCGCTTGCGTGAATCTGTTTTTGTTAGGATTGGCTTCAGGGCTTCAACCCTGTAGGTTTTTGTAGTATGATGGTAGAAGTCAAAAAAACGTTCATGTTGTACAAGCAAGCTTTCGAAGCGATTGCTGCTTCGGAAAACAAGTAAATGCTTACGGAGCGATCGTTGCTTCGCAAAAATTTAGGAGGAACAGTATGTCGGATCAATCTGCATCTACTTTGACCACAAATCGGCAGCAGGCTAACAATTTGCTGCGACGCGATGTCCGGTTTCTAGGCAACATTCTCGGTGAAGTTCTTGTTCATCAAGGCGGCCGCGAGCTGCTTGAAATCGTAGAACGGATTCGTGAACAAAGTAAATCTCTTCGCGCTGAATTTGTACCGGAATTATTTGATCAATTTAAAGAAAATGTATCATCGCTTAACCCGGAAATACGTCATCAAGTGATTAGAGCGTTTGCTATTTATTTTCAGCTTGTCAACATTGCAGAGCAAAATCATCGGATTAGACGGAAACGTGATTACGAGGTTTCTGCTGGCGAAGCGGTCCAACGCGGCTCCATTGAGAGCGCGGTTCAAGATCTGAAGGAACGCGACATTGCAATCGAGGAAGTTAGAGATATTTTGAGCAATATTTCGCTGGAACTAGTAATGACTGCACACCCGACCGAGGCAACTCGCCGCGCGGTGCTTGATATTCATAAACGGATTGCTGTAGATGTGATGGAGCTTGATAACCCAACACTAACCTATCGCGAGCGCGAGAAGCTGCGTGAGAAGCTCATGAATGAGGTTCTTATTTTGTGGCAAACAGACGAGCTTCGTGACCGCAAACCAACCGTTATCGATGAAGTTCGTAACGGCTTGTACTATTTTGATGAGACATTGTTCGAGGTGCTTCCAAATGTTTATGAAGAGCTTGAACGCTGCCTAAGCAAGTACTATCCAGATGAGAAATGGCATGTGCCGGATTACTTGCGCTTCGGTTCTTGGATCGGCGGCGATCGCGATGGTAACCCATCTGTGAAAGCTCAGGTAACTTGGGAAACGCTAACGCTGCACCGTCAGCTGGCTATTCGCAAGTACGAAGAAAAACTAGGCGAGCTTATGGACCTTCTCAGCTTCAGCACAAACCTTGTCGAGGTATCGGCTGAGCTTATCGATTCGATTCGATCGGATCGCGAGCATGTTGAGCTTAAGTGCGTCGATCTTTGGAGAAATACGAAGGAGCCTTACCGTATTAAGCTTGGCTTTATGCTAGAGAAGCTGGCTAATACACGCGATGAGTCGCTTAAGGGTTCGCAAATGCGTTACAACCACCCTGAAGAGCTTCGCGAGGACTTGCTCGTTATCGATCGCAGCTTGCGTCATCACTACGCTGATTATGTAGCAGATACAGCACTTGCTAAGTTAGTACGTCAAGTGGAGCTGTTTGGTTTCCACCTTATGGCGCTTGATGTTCGTCAGCATAGCCAAGAGCATGAAAATGCGATGTCTGAAATTTTAGCGAAAATGAATGTAGCAGCAGATTATGCGGCACTTCCAGAAGAAGAAAAAACAGACCTGCTTCACCGTCTCCTGAATGATCCGCGCCCGCTTACTTCGGGGCATCTAGATTACACGGAGTCCACGCGTGAATGCTTGAACGTATACCATACGATTTATCGGGCGCAGCAAGAGTTTGGCGTCAATTGTATTTCAAGTTATCTGATTAGTATGACGGAAGCGGCAAGCGACATGCTTGAGGTTATGGTGTTTGCGAAGGAAGTTGGCCTGTTCCGTAAGGAAGCGGACGGCACGATTCGTTGTACACTGCAATCGGTACCGCTATTTGAAACGATTGATGACCTGCATGCAGCACCAGCTATTATGAAGCAGCTATTCGAAATGCAGATCTACCGTCAAGCGGTGGAAGCTCGCGGCAACCTGCATGAAATTATGCTTGGTTATTCCGATAGCAACAAAGACGGCGGAGTTGTTACAGCGAACTGGGAGCTGCGCGTAGCACTTAATGAAATTACAGCAGCCGGCAAAGAGTACGACGTTAAGCTGAAGTTCTTCCACGGCCGTGGCGGAGCGCTTGGCCGCGGCGGCATGCCGCTTAACCGCAGTATTCTTGCACAACCGCCGCATACGGTTGGCGGCGGCATCAAAATTACCGAGCAAGGTGAGGTTCTATCCTCGCGTTATTCGATGCAAGGTATTGCATACCGCAGCTTGGAGCAAGCAACTTGGGCGCTGATTACGGCTGCTCGTCTGGCGAAATACCCAGAACAAGCACCGCAAGCAGAAGCAGAGTGGGAAGAAATTGCACGTTCGATTTCCGAGACGGCACTGGAGAAGTATCAGGATCTTATTTTCCGCGATCCAGATTTCTTGACGTACTTCAAGGAGTCGACACCGCTTCCTGAGGTTGGCGAGCTGAACATCGGTTCACGTCCATCCAAACGGAAAAACAGTGATCGTTTCGAGGACTTGCGCGCCATCCCTTGGGTGTTCGCATGGACACAAAGCCGCTACTTGCTGCCGGCATGGTACGCCGCTGGTACTGCAATGAAGCAGTATACTGGCGACGACGAGGAAAAGCTGAACACGCTTCGTACGATGTACGAGAAGTTCCCGTTCTTCCGCTCGCTAATTGACAATCTTCAAATGGCTCTTGCTAAAGCAGATTTGCTTATTGCGAAGGAATATGCAGATATGATTAAGGACAAAACGATCCGCGATCGTATTTTTGAGCAAATTGAAGAAGAATACAAGCTTACATCTGAGCTTATTCTTAGCATCACAGGCCAAACGGAAATTTTGGATAATGTTCCTGTTATTCAAGAGTCGATTCGTCTGCGTAATCCGTACGTCGATCCGCTTAGCTACATGCAAGTGCAGCTGCTAACCGAGCTTCGTGCACTGCGTGATAACGAAGAAGATGATCCAGAGCTGCTTCGCGAAGTGCTTCTGACGATCAATGGCATTGCCGCAGGCCTTCGGAATACGGGCTAACTGCTCAAACTAATCGCTTAGGCGAATATAGAATAGCTACAAAGCCAACCATGGGATTTACTGTGGTTGGCTTTTTTTTCGTTGAAAGCAGCTGGGAGGCATTGTTGTGAGAAGCTAGAAAAACAAACTGTAACAGAACTCTATTTTTCTTATGTTCTTTTATAGTCCACTTAAGTTTTGTTTAAGGTACATCCTGCATGATAGGTACATAGGAAACAGACACCTACTATTGAGAGGATGATAGAGATGAACGAGGAAAACAAACGCTCAGAAACGAGCGGTGATACTTACACGTCGAACCATACATCGAATGAAACGAACCGGACTCCTGTCACTACTTATATTTATGAATCCAACAAATCAACAAATGAGCTTAGAGCTTCATATGAGAGGGAGCTTGGGCTGGGACAAGATGGGAGCGGAAGCGGGTCAGCGCCTGGCGGTAAAAAACGTTCAAAGCGTGCGGGCGGCAACTCAGCAAAAACACTGCTTGCATCGTTCTTGATTGGCGCTCTCGTCATTGGCGGTTTCTCCTACATGGCAGATAAAAACAATCTGTTCAGCGGAGGGGAACAAACCGTTCAAAACTCGGGCTCAAGCGTTGTTAGCAATTCAGGACAGCAGGATGCTGGCTTGTCTACAGCATCGCTGAGCTCAAGCGAAGATATCGCTTCCGTCTATAAAGCTGCGAGCCCAGCGGTTGTGAAGATCGAAAATTATGGGGAGCCAGCTCGTTCGAACTCCATGTTCGACGATCCACGCTTTCAACAGTTTTTTGGAAATGGCGGGTCGGGTAGCAGCGGACAGCAGCAAGAATCGCAAGAACAACAGCCAAGCAGTTCAAATCTTGAGCTGGTAGGCTCGGGCACAGGCTTTTTCTTCGAATCGGACGGTTATATTCTGACTAACGAGCATGTAATTGCTGATGCGAAGGAGGTTAAAGTAACCGTTCAAGGCTATGACGAGCCTCTAACAGCAAAGGTGCTTGGTTCGAGCTATGATCTAGACTTGGCTGTGCTTAAGGTGGAAGAGCCAAACGGCAAAGCATTCCCGTCTCTTAAACTGGGAAGCTCTGACCAGACGCGAATCGGTGACTGGGTGATGGCGATCGGCAATCCATATGGCTTCGATCAAACGTTGACTATGGGTGTGTTAAGCGCGAAAGAGCGTCCAATTACGATTGCAGATGAGCAAGGGAATCATAATTACGAGCATTTGCTGCAAACGGATGCCTCTATTAATCCAGGGAACTCTGGAGGACCGCTTCTGAACGAGAAGGGAGAGGTTATCGGTATAAATACGGCTGTGAACGCTGAGGCGCAAGGCATTGGTTTTGCGATTCCTACGACGACGATTACGAAGGTGCTCGAGCAATTGAAGACCAATACACTTTAAAATATATAAAGCGCATGAACATTGAAGGTCTGGGAACATTACGTTTCCTAGACCTTTTTTGCTTTATTTTAGCGTTCCTAGCCGAAAGTCGAAAAAACAACTAGCCTCAGGTCGATTGCTGACTGAACGTCAAACCTATATAATTATTAGAACGGTTAGTATTTTTTGGAGCAAACAGCAAAGAAACCTGAACCTGAGGTACGTACATTGCTGCTCATGACTATGAACATTACGACTAATTAGGGTCGATGCTCATATTGGAAGTATCTTTCTCAATTGTCTTGCTTTTTCAGCCCATGTGCATTACGATTTTTCTAGGGTGTATGGATGCGGACATTATATATATAAAATAGAGCAAGGCGATCAGTCGATCGAATGGAAGGTTTGGAGGAGTTTAGGTGATTGTATTGGAAGCACGCCTGGCGAAGTTATCGCTTAAAGGCGATCAGCAGGCTTTTGCTGAGCTTGTAGACCTCTATCAAGACAAGCTCTTTCATATGGCTTATCGAATGTTAAACAGCCGCCAGGAAGCGGAGGATGTTGTACAGGATACGTTCCTTCGCGTTTACAAAAACCTGGATAGATATGATGAAACGTTAAAATTTTCAACTTGGATATATAGAATTGCTACAAACTTATGTATTGATCGACTGCGCAAACGCAAGCCGACCTATTCGCTGGATGCGGAGTCATCGGATCACGAGGGGCTGGATGGCTACTCCATGATACCGAGTGATAATCGGACGCCAGAATCAGAGCTGCTTCTCTCGGACACACAGCGCATTATACATGCGGCTATTGCTTCACTGCCACCGAAATATAAGAGCGTGATGACGCTTAGATATATGCAGGACCTGTCGTTGCAGGAAATTGGCGATGTGCTGGACATGCCTGTCACGACGATCAAAACGCGGGTTCACCGCGGCAGGGAATTTCTTCGGAAGAAGCTTGAGCATAAGTTATAATTACAAATAATGATACAATCCTCCAAAGGAAAGCCATGTCTAGCGCAGACATAGGCTTCTTTTTGGGAGAAATTCAAGCTAATTCCTTACCTGCAAAGGATTACTTACGCGATTACGAAAAAAAGTGAAACATCCTTCTTGCTAGTAACGTATCCTAATAGCGAGATAAGAACTTAATGCGCGAGCAACTGAAAGAAAGGACTGGCTGCTATGAATTGCAACGTCGCTATCGTATGGATGCATGATTATTTGGACGGCGAGCTGCCGCGTGAAGATATCGTTACGTTAAAATCTCATTTGCTTTCCTGTCCCGCTTGTCGCAGCCGGTTTGAACAGCTCCAGAAGACGGACGCCGCGGTGTTCCAGACTTTAGAAGCGATTAAGCCTGCCGCGGATTATGACAAGAAGGCATCCGAGCTTTTAAATGAACGAATTATGCAGCAACTGCCGAAGAAACAGAGCAAGCAGAGAAACCGCATCGTACGTTTTATTTATCGGTACCCCGGAGTAACAGCAGCTGCTGTGTTTGTACTCGTTATGTTGGGCAGCTTCTTCACGATGTGGGAAGAGGATACCAAGCTGATTGTTGCAGGCGAGGATCTTCAGCAGGTCATTATAGAAGGAAATACAGTTATTGTGCCAGAGGGTGCTCATTTAACGGGTAATTTGACCGTAGAAAATGGAATAGCCGATGTTAAGGGCGAGGTGGACGGCAACGTAACCGTCATTGACGGAACCTTGAACCTGGCTTCAACCGGCCATATCGCGGGTCAGAGCAGAACGATTGATCAAGCGCTCGATTGGTTCTGGTACAAAGTAACGCAAACTTTTGGCGGTAACGCTCGCTAAAGCAAGCTGCCTCCCTGTTGCAGGGGGGCATTTTTTATTTTTTTTTTGAAAAAAAGGATTTCCAATCCCATATATAGAAAATAATAAAGTTGAAAACCGATAATTAGACAATAATAAGGGGATCGGCTGTTGGGGGTTGGCATATGAGTTATTTCTCAGATTTAACATGGCATGACTATTTAAAGGATATTATAGACGTTGGTATAGTTAGTTATATTATTTATAAAATGATTTTGCTTGTGCGCGGAACAAGGGCAGTTCAACTTTTAAAAGGGATCGTCGTGCTCGTCGCTGTATGGGGGCTGAGTACATGGTTCAATTTGTATACGTTGAAATGGTTAATGAACCAGATGTTCACCTTCGGAATTGTGAGCGTGCTAATTATTTTTCAGCCTGAGCTGAGACGCGTGCTTGAGCAGCTTGGTCGTGGAAAGCTGTTTGCGCGGTCATTTTCTCTTGATCGGGATGTCGTCAATGAACAAATTGACGGCGTAATTAAAGCTGTCCGTTTTATGGCAGAACGAAAAATCGGGGCGTTAATCGTATTTGAGCGGAGCACAGGCCTCAGTGAATTGATTGAATCGGGCATCCGTATGGAATCAAAAATTACATCGGAGCTGCTGATTAACATCTTTACACCGAATACACCGCTGCATGATGGAGCTGTCATTATACGCGCTAATCAGATTATGGCGGCGGGCTGCTACTTGCCCCTATCGGAAAATCCTTTTATAAGCAAGGAGCTTGGAACTCGCCACCGTGCCGCTATTGGAGTAAGTGAAGTAACGGATGCTGTGTCCGTAACCGTCTCGGAAGAAACGGGGCAAGTGTCATTGTCTCTAGGAGGCATGATCGTACGAGATATTAACGAGGAATCGCTGATTTCGAAGCTCTTTGATGAGCTGACTCCGAAGACGACAGGTCGTACGAAGGAACGTGTAACCATATCGTCTCTTTGGAAGCGGAAAGGAGGCAGTGATGGATAAATGGCTAAGTCACCCCACCTCTCTCAAAGTAATATCCGTCATAGTCGGATTGCTGCTCTGGGCTATTGTACATATTGATCCGGACACCTCACCGCAGACGGCGACATCAAATATTGATACCAAAACGATAGAAGCATCGGTTATTACGGCAGATGGCCTAGATACAGATAAGTACGTGCTTACGGCGATGGAACCTACCGTCGTGCGGCTTGATGTGCAGGGCAGGTTAACTGTTTTGTTCAATGCTTCTTCGAAAGATGATTATAAGGTTCAAGTGGACTTGAAAGGCGTAAAACCCGGCATACAGGAGTTACCTTTAACGGTAAAACTGCCTAAAGGGATTACGCTTGTGGAGATGTCGCCGCGCACCGTTACGGTTCAGATCGAAGAAATTGTAACAAAGCCTTTTGAGCCGCAAGTCATTGTGGAAGGCAAGCCGGCAGATGGTTATATTGTTGGAGCATCGACGATTGTAGCACCGACAACAGGTGTACAGGTTACACTGCCTAAGGATGATATGAGCAGAATCGGTGCTGTTACGACGGAGATCAATATTGAGGGTGCAGATAAAACGGTTGTTAACAAAAAAGCAAAAGTAATCGTATACGATGTAGACGGTATTGAAATGACAAATGCGATTGTTTCACCAGAAACGCTGCATGTCGAGGTCAAGGTAACGCCTCCGCTGAAGGTACTGCCTCTACAGGTGCGCTATACGGGCACTCTGCCTGAGGGACTGAGCTTAGTATCGGTGAAGCCGGCAATTGACAAGGTGACCGTATACGGCGAGCAGAAGCAGTTAGACGAGCTGCAGGTTTACGATGGGGTCGTGCTTGATCTCTCGAAGGTGAAGCAAACAGGAACCATTCGTGTGAAGACGGAATTGATTGATGGAATAAAGGCAATTGATCCAGCAGAGGTGGAGCTCAATGTCGTTGTAGCTCCCGTTAAGAATAGAACACTTACAGGACTAGATGTAGCTATAGAAGGTATCGCAAACGGGCTGTCAGCGGTTATACGGACGCCGGCAAACGGTAAGTTTGATTTAACCGTCAGCGGAGCAGATCCGGTGTTGTCTACGCTTAAGGCATCGGATATTAGCATTATTGCCAATGTAGAAGGTCTAGGTGTAGGCACGCATGTCGTAACGCTTCAGGTCGATGTGCCTGCGTATATTCAGACCGTACTGGCTGATGGGCAAACTTTAACGGTAACGATAGAAATAACGGACAACTCCGTACCAGGATCAGGATCAGGCGGAGACAACTCCGAGGAGGTCGGAGGCACTCCGACAGAGGAGTCTCCTCCCCCTGCTACGACACCGCCTCCAGACACCAGTGAGGAGACTGGCAATGGTGGCGGAAACGCAGCAGGCGGTTCAACTACGAATCCATAATCATCAGAGCGGAATAAGTATATAACAACGAAAGCAATATATTACAAAGGAGCTTTTTAAACATGGGGAAATATTTCGGTACAGACGGTGTTCGCGGCGTAGCCAATCGTGAGCTTACACCTGAGCTAGCATACAAAATCGGTCGCTGCGGCGGCTATGTTCTAACACACAAGGCGCAAAAGCCGAAGGTGGTTATTGGCCTTGATACACGGATTTCTGGCCCAATGCTGGAATCTGCACTGATTGCGGGTCTATTGTCGATTGGTGCAAGCGTTGTGCGTCTTGGCGTCGTATCCACACCGGCAGTTGCTTATATTACGCGTGAGCTTAACGCTGACGCTGGCGTTATGATTTCCGCATCACACAATCCTGTAGAGGATAACGGCATTAAATTTTTTGCTGGCGACGGTTTTAAATTGTCGGATGATACCGAACTCGAAATCGAACAATTAATTGATGCTCTTACAGATGAATTACCGCGGCCTGAGGGCGGAGATATCGGAGCGGTATCAAGCGATAAAGGCGCTAAGCAGCGTTATTTGGATTATTTGAAAACAACGATTAAAGGCGAATTCAAAGGCCTGAAAATCGTACTGGACTGCGCGAATGGTTCCGCTTATGAGCTGGCTCCTTCGGTATTCCGCGAGCTTGGAGCGGACATTATAACAGTAGGCGCTGAGCCGGATGGTTTGAATATTAATGCTGGCGTTGGTTCGACGCATCCAGAATATTTGCGTGAGCAGGTACTGGCGCATGGCGCAGACCTTGGGCTTTCTTTTGACGGGGACGCTGACCGTTTGATTGCAATTGACGAAAATGGCGAAGAGGTAGACGGCGACTTTATTCTTTGTATTATTGGCGATGCGATGAAGCGTGAAGGCAAGCTGAAAGAGGATACCATTGTAACGACGGTTATGGCCAATATCGGCTTTTTCAAGGGAGCAGAGCGCATTGGCTTGAAGACAGCGCAAACGGCAGTTGGCGATCGTTACGTCATGGAAGAAATGCGTCGCGGCGGCTTCAATCTAGGCGGCGAGCAATCCGGCCATGTTATTTTCCTTGACCATATTACGACTGGCGACGGTATTCTTACTGCGCTTCAGCTCGTTGATACGATTGCAGCCTCCGGCAAGAAGCTAAGCGAACTTAAAGGCCTTATGCGGAAATACCCGCAAAAGCTTGTTAACGTACGCGTAGCGGACAAGAGCTTGTATCAAGGCAATGCAGCGATAGAAGAAGCGGTTAAACGTGTAGAGTTAGAGCTTGGCGACAACGGCCGCGTGCTTGTTCGTCCATCGGGTACGGAATCTTTGATTCGCGTTATGGCGGAAGGACCAGAGAAGGAACAGGTCGAGGCTTACGTTGATCAAATTGCAAATGTCGTTAAAAGTGAACTAGGTTAATCATAGAGAATAATGGTGTCGAAGGCCTGTCGGTTCTTGTAGCTGGCGGGCTTTTTTAGCATTATTTTGGAAAATGGACGAGTATATTTTCCATGAAAGGTTGCACAGCGGCTGGAAAATGAATATGATAGGTAGTGTGATTCAAGAAGGAAAGCGAGGATAGAGGTTATTTAAGCAACATAAGCGCCAGAGCTTGCGTGATGAATGATCGGTGGTAGAGCTAAGATAGATCAGCTTGAAGCGGGTATTCATACGGGAAGCTGACGAGGTGAAGGTGTTCGAAACATTCGGCGGGGACCTTCCGGTATTACAAGCCAACCGAAAGCCGTTACGTAAAACGGCCGGGCGACCGGTCATACAATCGTGCGGCAGGCTTCGATTATAATATTACTCCCGTATGTCCAAGATGCCACCAGCAGGGTGGGCATGGGCAGAGGGGTTACATTTTCCGCAATCATTCGGATTATTTTGTGACAACTTCATAGTGCCTGTGCCACGCATTGGCGGCATCCGATAAGGACGGGAAAATAACCTATCGGAGGCCTATTAAATTATGTGTGGAATTGTAGGATATATTGGTAAACGCGACTCGCAGGACATTTTGCTCGAAGGATTGAAGAAGCTGGAGTACCGGGGTTATGATTCCGCTGGTATCGCTGTCTTCACGAAAAACGGGCTCGAAATTACAAAGTCCAAAGGACGTCTCGCGAATCTTGAAGGCTTGCTGCGTGAAGAACCGCTTGAAGGTTCTGTTGGCATTGGTCATACACGCTGGGCTACTCATGGTAAACCATCTGATGTGAACTCGCATCCGCATACGGACAACACGGCTAAATTTTCGGTTGTTCACAACGGGATTATTGAGAATTACTTGAATCTTAAGGAAGAATTAGTGACAAAAGGGCATGTTTTTGTATCGGAGACAGATACGGAAGTCATTTCCCATTTGATTGCTGATGAATATAACGGCAACATCGTGGAAGCTGTACAGCGTGCGGTTAAACGTATGCGTGGAGCGTTCGCGCTTGGAGTTTTGACTGAGTTTGAACCGGATCGCCTGGTTGCGGTTCGTTATGCAAGCCCGCTTGTTATCGGTGTAGGTGAAGGCGAAAACTTCATTGGCTCGGATATTCCGGCTATTTTGGAGCATACGCGCAACGTTTATATTTTGAACGACGGCGAAATGGCAATCCTGACACGCGATGCTGTCGAAGTAATGACGACTGAAGGCGAAAGTATTTCCAAGGAAATATTTCATGTCGATTGGGATCTAGTAACGGCAGAGAAAGCTGGATTTGATCACTTCATGCTGAAAGAAATTCACGAACAGCCAAAAGCTTACCGTGATACTATGATGAGCCGCGTTTCAGAAGACGGTAAATCTGTCGACTTAAAAGAGCTGGGTATGACAGCTGAATATATTAAATCGATCCGCAAAGTACACATCGTAGCATGTGGAACGGCATATCACGCAGGTCTTGTCGGCAAAACGGTCATTGAGTCGCTTGCTCGCATTCCGGTTGAGACGGATGTAGCATCCGAGTACCGTTACCGCTCGCCGATCATTACTCCGGATACACTCGTTATCGTTGTAAGCCAATCTGGCGAAACAGCTGATACGCTTGCAGCTTTGCGTGAAGCACAGCGCAACGGCGCTCGTGTGCTTGCGATTACTAACGTAGTAGGCAGCTCGGTTGCCCGCGAAGCAGATCATGTGCTTATTACTTGGGCAGGTCTTGAAATTGCGGTTGCTTCGACAAAAGCATACAGCTCGCAATTGATTGCTTTTTATCTGCTTGGTCTACACATGGCAGGTACGCTTGAGACCAAAGAAGCTTCTTACATTGCAGAAGTTCTTGAGGCTATGCATCAGCTTCCAACTCAGGTTGAGCGCATCCTTGAGCAAGCGTATGTGCTTAAACAAGTTGCAGAGTCGTTCTCGCATCACAAACACCTGTTCTTCATCGGCCGCGGCGTTGACTATGCTGTAGCGCAAGAAGGCTCGCTGAAGCTGAAGGAGATCTCGTATATTCACTCCGAGGCTTATGCAGCTGGTGAGCTCAAGCACGGTACCTTGGCTCTCATAGAGGAAGGTATTCCGGTTATCGCTCTTGTTACGCAAGAAGAGCTGTACGAGAAAACACTTAGCAACATTAAAGAAGTAAAAGCGCGCGGCGCTCACGTTATAGGCATAGCGAACCAAGGGGCAGAGGAAGAAGTTGCGAAATCTGTCGACGAGCTATTCGCGATTCCGAAGACACTTCCGATCTTGTCACCAGCGCTTTCAGTTATTCCGCTTCAACTGATTTCTTATTATGCTTCACTAGCGCTTGAGCATGACGTGGATAAACCGCGGAATTTGGCTAAGAGTGTTACGGTGGAGTAGGGATTGGTTTTCGATTATTGATAATTGTGAGTTATACTTTCAAATGGCATAAAAACTATTTGATAATGACACGCGTGTGTAACTACAAATGACACTGAATTTTAAATCCCGCTATGGTACAATCATTACCATGGCGGGATTTTTCTATACTTAAGCTTGATTCCTGTGCCAAGGTATAATTCACCTTAATGCAGTAGATAATGGCTTGAAGTTGAGCGAAATGCGTCATTACAAATGGCACAAATCGTTACAATTCAACTAGGGGGCCAGCTATGAAATGGTTTGGAAAGAATAATTGGGAAGAAGAAGATGTAGAATTTGCTCCTAAAAGAAGAGTGGACAATAAGGACAGTAAGCAACGTCCTCATGTGATTGGTGCATTCTATAGTCACAGGATGAGTATCGTAGCTGAATACGATTCGCTCACTGAATGGGCATTTTACTCTCTTCTCGAACTAGAAATAAATGTGGCACGATATTACGTTCAACCTGTACGTATCCATATACCCTACAGTGATAACAATGGAAATCTCAAAAGTTGGTTACATGTACCGGATGTACTTGTTTTTCGTGATGGTTTTGTACCCCATCTTTATCAGATTAAGCATTCTCCGAATGACTCAAGTGAAAAGCTTAAAATCATCAACAAAGCCTGTGAGGTGTATGCAAATTCTCGTAGCTGGGAATATTCAGTCATTTATCCGAAATCACTACCGAAGCTCGTGTCAAGAAATATAGAATTTTTGGCTGGTTTTACAAAGACCCGTAAATGGTTCGACAGCTATGCACCAGTAGTTATGTCTAGACTACGCTTAATTGGACAAACCTCCATAGCAGAATTATCCCAGAGTTTTATACCGCAATATGACCCCCTTCTTGTTTTGCCAGTTATTTATCATCTCATTGCCAAGGGAAATTTGTGGATAAATATCAATGAACCAATCAACGAATACTCAATAGTTCGAATCCCGACAGAAAAAAATCTGTTTCTTTTATAAATCTGAAAGGAGAATAAGAATGACCTTTAACGAGCTCAAATTAAATGCAGAACTCTTATATTTCGGAAGAAAGTATGTGGTTCTCTCTATTTCTCCACCGATCATTGTGATTAAACGGATTGAAGGGGATGGAGAGTCTATTGAGATTAACTTTGTAGAGTTGGTAACCAATCCCTCGTTTAAAGCTGGTAAAACCATGTTAAAGGAAATCGAAAAAGATAACACCAAGTACATTTCCCAGCTGGATAGTCTATCCGAGCCGCATCGGAAGAAGGTGTCGGAACGATATTATATGATTAGAGCGCTGCTTGTTTTAGAACGAGTTAAGCGCCATGATATCCGAGCCATGTACGAATTTATGATGAACCATAGTGAATATCTATCCGATGGACAGACTCTCAACGAGTTAACCCAAGAGGAGCTGATTCTCAAAATTTCGCATAAATATTCAACTGTTGATGAAAATGGAGAGCGGACAAAGGGGACGTCTGTAAGAACCATCAAACGGTTGTTGTCAGCGTACAGACAGGCGGAAGGCGAAGACGAAAAGAGAGGCGAGGAAGGTTTAATTAGCCGAGCTGGCGGTGGCTATGTATCACGGACTGACAACAAACAACTTGTCATCTGTCACCCCAAGAAGCCCGATGAGGTTCTTCAGGTGCTCGATATAAGAATAGATCAGAAGTATGTGCCCATTATTAAAGAAGTGATCGAAAAGGAATTTCTTAACCTGAAACGGATGACGAAACAGGCATTCTACGAATCTGTTGCACTTCGATGTACTCGACAAGGAATTGAGGAACCGAAGCGCATCACAATGTTGAAGCTATTGGATCGCATTGACTCGCAAATCAAAGTCAGAATGCGTGATGGCAGTAAAGCTACAAAGAAATTTGATGACCTGATTAGAGGTTTTTCCAATGAAGAAGCCCAATATCCACTTCACATTATTGAAATTGATCATACTGAACTTGACATAGATGTTATTGACAGGAATTCTGGCCTGGTGATCGGTCGCCCTTGGATCACGTTGGGGATAGACGTATATAGTCGCATGGTTTGGTGCATGTATGTCTCTTTCGAGCCCCCATCAGCGAACGTCGTACGTAAGGCTATCCAACAAGGCATTTTCTTTAAAAAAGTCAAAGAAAAGTATGATTTGTTCAACGAGTGGGAGATATTTGGGATCCCTACTGTCTTTTTGCTGGATAATGGCCCAGAATTCCGCAGTGTAGCCGTGAGACGTATGATAAACGAAACCCTCAAATCCAATGTTCGATATCGTCCGAGAAAAACTCCAGAGTACGGCGCAGCCATTGAGAGGCTTTTCGGTACCTTGAATTCTAAATTAATACATAGGCTGGATGGAACACGAAAGAGTAGTGTAACGGACCTGGGCGAATACAAACCGGAAGAAGAGGCTGTTTTTACACTCGAAGACATTCGTGAGCTTCTGACAATGTATATTGTTGATCACTATCACATGGAACCTCATCGAGGACTTCCCATTAATGCAAACCGACCAATCACAAGGTTTGTTGATGGGCTCAAAAAGGTTGGATATCCGGATTTCATAAGTCCTGAGGACGAAGAAACTTATGCTATTGAGCTCTTGCCCGTCGCGATGAAACCTTATACACGTGACGGTATAAGGATTGATAACCGATTGTATAAATTGGACAAGCTTTCTCACCTGATTGGTCCAAGAACTACTAAATATAAAGCCAAGTACGATATTGATGACATTTCACGGATCTTCATTCAGCCACCGAATTCGACTGAATATATCGAGATTCCTGCTGTGTTGCCCCCTGCTGAAGAGTTAGAAGGAATGAACGCGTATACCTATAAGCTTATCCGTGAAATTTCAAAAGAGGAAGCAGCAGATAAGGCAAATAAGATTCCAGGTACAAAAATGGTCCGGCATGCGAAAGTAAAGCTGCAACAACGCGTTCAAGAGAAGATTAAATCCGGCCGAAAGGTCCGACAACTGGCGCAGCGTGCCAACATGGAGATTACGGTTGGACAACCACAACCAGTGACACTATCGAAACATGCACCGTCCTTGGAGCAGCTAGCAGACGCAGTAAAAATGGCAGCAAAAGTACGGAAGCAAGGAGTAGTGGAGCATGAATGATACCGATGTCAAAAATGCGTTGTTACAAAGAGTGATGAGTCTAAATATTGAGCATCTCAGGTATAAAGAGATCTGGACAGAGTTAGATTCGCTCCGGCCGGAAAAAGATATGGATCGTGAGTTGTTTTCCCCAAGGCATTTATTTCTCTACGGAGAGTCTGGGGTTGGAAAATCGACTCTATTACGTAGATATGTAAAGGCAAATCCGGGATATGTGGATGTGGATGAAGATGGGACAGAGTACGACATTCGTCCCGTAGTCTATACTGACTTACCTCAACCTTTTACGATGAGCGAGTTCTATCAGCAAATCGTAAGAGCCTTGGGTGCACCACAATTGGCCGGTGTGAGGGTAGGCGACGTAAAGCGCCAGGCCTTGTCTCTTATCGAGCAACAACGCGTTGAAATGCTAATCCTCGATGAGATGGATTACATTCTAACCTCTAGAAGTGTCAAACCGATAGAAGCGATGGAATCAATCAAGAGTTTGACCAATATCGGCAATATCTCTGTAGTCTGTTCTGGAACAACCGCAACCAAACAGTTGAGCGAACTCAATTTTCAATATTTCCGTAGGTTTCCAGCAGTGAAGCTACTCAGATTTGATAAGTGCGACAAGGAATTCTGCGACTTGTTGACCAAAATTGAGGAATATATCAATCCACCAGTGCCATTGGGGCTCGGGGACACTGGCTTGCATATCCCAGAACTGCTTTTTCAGATGAGCCAGGGGGTATTGGGGTCTCTAACGCCAGTTTTGCAACGAGCATACACTATTTTGCTGAATGAGCATGAATTAGAGGACCTAGCTGACCATGGACTTTTTGTAAGTGCTCTTCTCACTGCTAAAAAATATGTATTGGGCGAATCCGAAGAGAAGTTCCTGATTCTACTCAATAAAGCGGAGACTTACGAGTCTTGAAAAACGCATACTGAGGTTGTATCGCAAAAAAAAATATAAAATTGTAAAACCTCTCTTTTGTGCAATACTTAGTTGACAACTATCACTTGTATATTGTAATGTTTGTGCAAAAGTTGGTTGGAGGACAAAATGACAGAATTCGCAGGTTCGGCAGCATCGCATGCTGATTTTATTTGGAAGAACGCAGAAGATCTTTGGGGTGATTTTAAGCATACTGATTTCGGTAAGATTATACTACCATTCACTTTGTTACGTCGTTTGGAATGTGCTCTTGAATCTACGAGAGACGCTGTAAGAGAAGCTTACGACAACTTCAAGGATGCTGAAATTGAGCTTGATCCGATTTTACGCCAAACAGCTGGCTACCCATTTTACAATATCTCTGAGTATTCGCTTTCGACGCTTGGCAGCACTAAAACACGCCGCAATTTAGAAGATTACATTGCTCAATTTTCCGATAATGCTAGAGCCATTTTTGAAGAGTTTGAATTCGGAAATACGATAATCCGGCTTGAGAAAGCTGGTCTGCTATACACTATCTGTAAGAACTTCGCTGGCATTGATTTACACCCTGACACAGTGCCTGATCGAGTGATGAGTAATATCTACGAGCATCTGATCCGGCGCTTTGGTGCTGAGGTTAATGAAGGCGCTGAGGATTTCATGACGCCCCGCGACATCGTACATTTAGCTACTGCTCTATTGCTTGATCCCGATGATGCGTTGTTTGAAGAGAATCCTGGTCTTATCAGAACCCTGTATGATCCTACCTGTGGGACTGGTGGATTTTTGACCGATGCCATGAACCATGTTGCTGATTATGGAAGCCACTATAAAATTCCACCAGTATTGGTTCCACACGGGCAAGAACTTGAACCTGAGACTCATGCGGTTTGTGTAGCAGGTATGCTGATTCGCCGCCTGGAATCAGATCCAGGTCGTGATCTATCCAAAAACATACTTCAGGGCAGTACGCTCTCAAATGATAAATTTGCTGGTGAACGATTTCATTACTGCCTTTCTAACCCTCCTTTTGGCAAGAAATGGGAAAAAGATAAAACTGACGTTGAAAAAGAGCACAAGCAGGGTGACTCAGGCCGTTTCGGGCCAGGACTACCTAAGATTAGCGATGGCTCAATGCTGTTCCTAATGCACTTGGCAAGCAAATTAGAACTACCACAGAATGGCGGTGGTCGCGCTGCTATAGTATTGTCTGGTTCCCCACTATTCAATGGTGGTGCCGGTTCTGGTGAGTCTGAAATACGTCGCTGGTTGCTTGAAAATGACCTTATTGAAGCCATTATTGCACTGCCTACGGACATTTTCTTCAGAACCAATATCGCCACTTACCTGTGGATTCTATCAAACAAAAAAACCGAACATCGCAAAGGTAAAGTTCAACTCATCAACGCATCAAGTCTTTGGTCGCCCATTAAAAACGAAGGTAATAAACGCCGTATCGTGAGTGATGATCAGCGCCGTCAGATTTTGGATATCTATGCAGCAGCTGAGAATGATGAACTTTCAAAAATGTTCAATTACCGTGTATTTGGGTATCGACGAATTAAAGTTCTCCGCCCGTTACGCATGAAACTGTTACTGAATGAGCAAGGACTATCTAGGCTTGAGTCTTATGATATTTGGCAACAACTATCCCCTGAGCATCAATCTTTCTGGCTCGCTTCCATTAACCCGTTTTTGGGTGAAACCAAAAAGTACAGTTGGGCTGAAACCTTCGCTAAAGAAGCAGTGAATAGCTCTGAAGCTAAGTCGCTAAAGGTGAAGGCTAACAAGGCCTTTGTTACAGCACTACTGAACGCATTTGGACACAAAGATCCAGAAGCTGAACCTAGTACAGATGCGCAAGGCAAAATCGTACCGGATACCGACTTAACCGATTACGAAAACGTGCCGTACCCGGAATCCATTGAGGATTACTTTGAGCGTGAAGTTCTACCGTATGTACCGGATGCGTTTATCGACAACAGCTTTACCGATGACAAAGACAAGCAGCTTGGTCGCGTGGGTTATGAAATCAACTTCAACCGCTTTTTCTATGAATACCAACCGCCGCGCAAGCTGAATGACATTGATTATGATTTGAAAGAGGTTGAAAGCGAGATAGCCACACTATTGTCAGAGGTGGCAAAGGTATGAGTCACTACAAACCGTATCCAGAGTATAAAGAATCCGGAATTAAATGGATTGAGTCAGTGCCAAAACATTGGGATATCATCCCGATCAAAAGATTTACAAAATTAAGTACCGCGAGAACTTCCGACATTGGCGAAAACATTACCTATATAGGTCTTGAAGATGTTGAATCGGGCTCAGGAAAATACTCACCAACAGAGGGTAATTCTAGGCAAACCGATACTTCTACTGTAGGAGCTTTTTCTGAAGGCCAAATTTTATATGGAAAGCTCAGGCCTTACCTACGCAAAGCAATCATTGCTGGCTTTGACGGAATTTGTTCTACAGAATTTCTTGTGCTGCAGCCTGAAAAAGTATTGCCAGAATTGCTTCAAAGTTGGCTTTTAACTTCTGATGTAACACAGCAGATTGAATCGACATGCGAAGGTGCGAAAATGCCTCGGGCAGACTGGCAAGGTATTGGCAATATTCCTATGCCTTTGCCACCACTCGAAGAGCAAATTGCAATCCGTAAAAGCATTCAAGCTGAAATTGCTCGAATTGACACCCTAATAACCAAGAAAACCCGCTTTATTGACTTGCTCAAAGAAAAGCGACAGGCACTGATTACTCATGCTGTCACCAAAGGGCTAAACCCTCAAGTAAAAATGAAAGATTCTGGTGTTGAGTGGATTGGGGAAGTGCCGGAACACTGGGAAGTCATTTCTGGGAATCGGTTATTTAGTGAAAGTAAGCAACTCGCTTTTGAAGATGATCAACATCTTTCAGCTACACAAAAATATGGAGTAATTCCCCTTGAAGAGTTCCAGGAGCTTGAGGGCAGAAGAGTAACTCAGGCAGTGAAAAATCTGGAAAAGAGAAAACATGCAAGAATTAACGATTTTGTTATTAGCATGAGAAGCTTTCAAGGGGGAATTGAACGAGTCAAAGCGAACGGTTGTGTTCGTTCGTCATATGTCGTCTTAAAACCAACCCCTGCTTCACATGTAGGTTATTTCACTTATTTATTCAAATCAATAACCTACATTCAAGGCCTACAGGCGACCTCTATGTTTATTAGGGACGGGCAAGACCTAAGCTATAACAACTTTCGTCAGGTAAAAGTACCCTGCCCGAGTGTGTCAGAACAAGCTCAGATTGCGGATTTTTTGGACAAAGCCATTAAATCAATTGATATGCTCGTTACAAAAACACAAAAAAGCATAGACTTGCTCAAAGAACGTCGTTCAGCATTTATCACAGCGGCTGTGACTGGACAAATAGACTTGCGAGGAGAATAGGGATGAATTCATCTGCCCATCAGGAAAAGCACTTCCAAGCTTACATCATTGACCGGTTGGTAGAGCAAGGTTGGAAGCTGGGTGACCCCAAACGTTACGATACTGAACGTGCGCTGTTCCCAGAGGACCTTGAAAGCTGGATTAAGAACAGTGGCCAGAAGGATAAATGGGATAAGCTGGAACGATTAAACAGCTCAAAAACCCTTGAAGTTGTTATGGAGCGATTGACAAAAGCGCTGGAGCAGCAAGGCTCAGTACAAGTATTGCGCCAGGGCTTCTCGATTGCCGGTTGCGGTCTGATTGAAATGACAGAAACCGCACCTGAAGATAAGCGTAACGAAGCAGTGATAGAGCGTTATAAAGCGAATATATTGCGTGTTGTCCCCGAGTTGAGGTATCACCCCGCTCGTGATTTTGCCATTGACCTAGTGTTCTTTATCAACGGTTTACCTGTGGCTACGGTTGAGCTAAAGACGGACTTCACGCAATCGGCAGAGGCAGCGATGGAGCAATACCGCCAAGATCGTTTGCCATTTGATCCAAAAACCAAGCGTAAAGAGCCTCTATTGACCTTCAAGCGTGGTGCAGTCGTGCATTTTGCCATGTCTGATTCTGAAATCATGATGGCAACCAAACTAGATGGCGTGAATACATTCTTCCTGCCGTTCAATAAGGGGAATGATGGGCGCGCTGGCAACCCATCGGGTGAGAAAAAGACTGATGGCAGCATTGAATACCCTGTGGCCTACTTCTGGGAGGATGTGTGTCAACCCGATGCGTGGCTACGCATATTCCACAGCTTCGTTTACGTGGAGAAAAAGAATGTCGTTGATATTCAGGGTAATTGGTCGAAGAAAGAGACGCTGATATTTCCACGTTTCCATCAATGGACAGCGGTCAATGCCGTGCTTGCTGATGCTCGTAAGAATGGCGCAGGAATGGCCTATCTGGCTGACCATAGTGCGGGTTCCGGCAAAACCAGCACCATTTCCTGGACTGCTCATAATTTGGTGAAACTGCGTGAAGAAAATGGTGATGCTGTTTTTAACAGCGTCATTATTGTGACTGATCGCAATGTACTTGATGGACAGCTACAGGACGCGGTTAAGCAAATAGACCACCAATTTGGTGTTATTGCCGCGATTGACCGCCAGAAGTCTTCTAAATCCAAAAGCAAGCAGTTGTCTGAAGCACTGTTGGCTGGAACCCCTATTATTGTTGTGACTATCCAGACGTTTCCTTATGCGATGGAGGCCATCATTACCGATAAAAACCTCAAGGGGAAAAACTTTGCGGTTATTATTGATGAAGCGCATAACTCTCAGACGGGTTCTACGGCTGCCAAATTGCAAACCGCATTGGGTATGAGTGGTCAGGGTAAAATGTCCACTATGACGGTGGATGAGCTGTTAGAACTATTGCAAAAGTCTCGAGTTCGCCCTGACAACATCAGCTATTTTGCCTTCACGGGTACCCCTAAACATGCAACTATGATGTTGTTTGGCCGCCCTGACGACATGACAAAGCCACCATCCAAAGAGAACCCGCCGAAAGCCTTTCATAAATACACTATGCGCCAGGCTATCGAAGAAGGCTTTATTCTGGACGTACTTAAAGGCTATGTACCTTATCAAACCGCCTTTAATCTTTCTAAACAGCTTGAAGACAGCAAACGAGTGAGTGGCAAGGCAGCTAAACGCGCTTTAGCCCAATGGATGGCACTGCACCCCACCAATGTGACTCAAAAGGTGCAATTCATTATTGAACACTTCTCGAAAAACGTAGCTCATCGTTTAGATGGCAAAGCAAAGGCTATGGTTGTCACCAGTTCTCGTGCTGCTGCAATTCGTTATAAAAAAGCTTTTGACCGCTATATAGAGCAACACAGTGAATACAGCTTTATTCATTCGCTGGTCGCTTTCTCAGGTAAGATGACCGGAAAGCAGGTGATGCACAATGATGATGAGGCATTCAAAGATGATGTGTTTATTGTCGACGAAAACGAGGAGTTTACAGAACAAAGCATGAACCCTGAGTTGCAAGGCCAGGATTTGCGTTTTGCATTTGATCGCCCTGAATATCGCGTTATGCTGGTTGCGGACAAATTCCAAACGGGATTTGACCAACCAAAACTGGTGGCGATGTACGTGGACAAGAAAATCGCTAACCAGGTTGAAATTGTGCAGACTTTTTCGCGATTGAATCGCATGGCCCCGGGTAAGGATGAGGTGTTCATTATCGACTTTGTGAATGACCCTGCTAACGTTCGCTACGCTTTTTCAATATATGACGATGGAGCGCAAATTGACGATGTTCAAGACTTGAACGTGGTCTATGAAATTAAAGAACGCTTAGAGGAGCATGGACTATATACCGAAAATGATTTAGCCGTCTTCAAAGAGGCTCGTTTCAAAACTATACGTGATATTACTCACGCGCAAGCACCGCAACACAAAGCGCTGTATGCAGCAACAGAAAGCGCTACCCGTCTTTACAACGACAAGATGAAAATGCTCCGTGATGCAATGGCAACGTGGGAATCTGCATTTGAAAAGGCGCATGCTAAAGGTGATGAAGCGGGGATGAAATCTGCTGATCATCATCAAGATGAATACGCAGAGCAAATAAAGTCGCTACTTGGCTTTAAGTCAGACTTGGGGCGCTTTTGTCGCACCTACTCTTATGTTGCTCAACTCATTGATTTTGGTGATCCAGAGCTTGAGAACTTCGCCGCCTTTGCCAAGTTATTGCAAAAGCGCCTTCACAATGAAACGCCAGAAAATGTAGATCTTAAGGGTTTAGTACTCACAGGCTTTGATATTAAAGGTCGTATTGAGGATCCTTCTATAGAGGAAGATAACCCTGTTTTACAACCTATTGGCCCAGGCAGTGGCGGTGGCGCAGGTGATAAGCCCAAGTTCGTGAAAGAAATCATTGAAAAGCTTAATAGCCTGTTTGGTGAAGCAACACCGGTTCAGGATCAGGTTGCCTTTGTTAATCAAATCAAGTCGATTGCCGGAGAAAGCGATGTGGTTATGGCGCAAGTCGAGAGCAACACCCGCGAACAGGCGATGAAAGGAAATCTGCCTGGTGCTGTGCAACAAGCCGTAGTTCGGGCGCTTTCGAGCCATCAAAAGCTTGCCACACTGGTACTTAAATCCGACCGTCAGGGTATGTCCGCACTAGTTGATATGATTTATGAAATGCTGCGCGACGGCAAGACTATAGACTTGGACTAGCGCCCATGCTTGATTTATTGAATTTGCCGGGCATTAAACCAGTAGATATGTATAAAGAAAGCAAGGCACTCATCATTGTTGCAGTGGCGGATGTTGCGGAGACGTTCATATGCCCAGATTGCAAGATCCCAATGCACAAGCATGGGACACGCAAGAATAAGTTTTCTGATACGCCGCTGTATATGGAGCCTGTTCGTCTTGAAGTGCAAAGGCCGCGTTTTCGCTGTGAAAGCTGCGGAAAAATGGCGATGTCTAAGCTGAGCTTCTTGGACGATAAGCGCCGCGCAACAAAACGCTTAGTTGATGTCATCCGACAGCAATGCTTTAGCGCCACATTCCGCGCCTTGGCAGACGAAACAGGCGTTGCCGTTAATACGGTTAAAAATATTGCCCATGACTTGATTCAAGAGCTTGAGCAAACCGTTCGCTATGAAACACCAGTCATCATGGGAATTGATGAAGTGAATCTAGCTGGTGGTTATCGTTGCATTATTACTAATCTAACAACCAATAACGTGTTTGAAATGCTGGAGGAACGCACACAAGACCATCTGAAGACATTCTTTAATGATCTGCCAGACCGTGAAAAAGTTGAGTGGGTTTGTACCGACTTGTGGCGGCCTTTCAAACGCTCCTTTGCAGCGTTTTTGCCTAATGCCAAGTTGATTATTGATAAGTTTCATGTTGTCAAAATGGCATTGGAAGCACTGGAAGAAGAGCGGAGGAAATATCAAGTACAACTCAGCAAGGATAATCTAATTAATGTAAAAAGGTCCATTCAATGGCTGATACTTAAACGACATGAGAATCTGACACCTGCCGAGCACAAAGCCCTTGCTATTGTTCGTGAACAAATTCCAGAGTTAGCCATTGCTTATGACCTTAAGGAAAGCTTCTTTACAATCTATGACGAACCAGAAAAGCAGCTGGCTCAGAACGCTTTTGAAGCATGGAAAAATAGGTTGCCGCATGAAGGAATGGAACCATTCAAAAAGTTGGTCAAAATGGTTCACAATCACTATGACGAAATTTTTGCATATTGGGATGCCCCATTCACAATTACCAATGCTTTCACGGAAGGTTTGAGTGGTTTGATCAAAATGTCTAATCGTTTAGGGCGTGGGAACAGCTATGAGATTATTCGCGCAAAGACGTTGTATTCGGTGGAGGCACGCAAGGTTGGTAGTGGTTTTCGCTCAGGTCGTGAGAAGGTTGAGTATGGGCCACATATTCCAACGCTACTGAAACAAGCTGAGAGTAGTGAGCTGGATTAGGGATCAGAAAATTCAACCCAAACAACCTTGGTATGTACTGGTGAAAACAACTAAAATCCAACCAAGTACAGGTTTCTTTCAGATTGACGATCTAGGGTTAGAAATAGATGTTTCCAACCCTAGAATGCAAATAGCCTAAAAAAAGCAGCAGGCACTTGAAGCCTTAGTCTACCGCTGCTTTTATTGTCCAAATAGTTCAAGCTCTCGTGGGTTCAATATGTTCTTCTAAGAACGGTCCAAACTCGATGGCTTTTGTCGGTTCGTAATTACGAACTAAGATTCCGATCATATTTAGAAGGAATGCCCGTCCAAGATATATTGGTGTTTCAGCCTTCTCTCTCTCCTCATCCCTTAATGGCCAAATAAGGACTTTCCCCGTTCCTGACTCTAATGCTACTCTATCAAGTGCTGTTGTACCATGAATTGTAGCAGAGAGCGAGCCATAAATCCTTTTATATTCACTTTCCATGTCTAAGTGTTTTGCCAGAGCGTAAATTGATGATGGCCCATTATACAGTGAATACCATTTAGGTGTACCATCTCTTCTTAATCCTGCTTTTGTTCGAATCCATTCAGTTGAAATCCTTGATAAAGCCGGTAAATTAAGTTCGGTCTCTAACGCAGATTTCTTACTAATTAGTTCGGCCTCTTGGACTTCAGGTTCTAGAATCTTCTCCTGAATGGCCATATCAAACCAAGCGATATTTTGGTATTTTGATCCTACTTTATAAGCTAAAGCACGATCATTTAAAAGCGCCGGATCTTTATAGATATATTCAATAGCTAAATTAGTTTCAAACGCATTACGTAGAGACGTTCTAGCAAGATCATAATTATTATGATCTACTCCGATAAAAATCCCATCTACTTGTTCAATTAACTGCCTGAAAAGCGAAAATGTGATAACTTCAGTATCGGTATACCCACCTTTATTAGCAGCTTCTTCTAGAAGTTTGTCCGCGAATAGTATTGTTTGACTTAGTGATTCAAGTAATGGATATGGTTGATCATAATCTCCAATCATCTACAACGTCCCCTTTGATAAATTTATCCGGTAGCTCTAATTTAGCAAATACTGGGACTACCGTCTATATAGAAAGTCTGACATTTTAGTTGTTTGATCTTCAATAGCTGGGAAGATCTAGCATAATGTATATGTATCTTTGAATCTTTTTGTAACATTTTCCTTTTGTACTTGCTAGTGATTTTTAATGCAAGTTTTTGCTATACTTCCGCACAACCCCTTATAACCTGTAGTGGGTTTGTAAGGGAAAGTGGATGCTCGGCAATGAGCAAATGCTTGGCTATTTCTACACAAAAAATCGCCCGCGGCATCTGCCGAGGGCAAGTGTAATACACTGTAATACACAAAGTTTTACACCTGTCTTACATCATGTTGTGCAGAGTCTCCCGTTTTTTACGCCTGACATAGATCACTAATCATCGTCTTCCAACTCCCTTAACCATGAGGGATTCTCTAACTCTTCAATCACTTCAGTTTTTATTCGAAGCATCAACTCGTTAGCCTCTTCTACGGATTTACATTGTACAAATCGTGATGCAAGTTCCTCTTTTGTCACTTCGCCACGCGGTTTCAAAAAGTACTTCACATTACTTAGTTGCTTCGCTACATACTTTGGATTGTATCCTGTAAGCTTTGACAACTCAAAGTCGTAATTGGCAATCACAGTCCATGCAATCATTAGCTTATCACTATAACGATCTACCAAGAACTCTGTGAAGCTACCCTCGATATCATTTAAGAAGGCAATGTCGTATAACTCCATTGAATGAGCATCGACATAATCAGGATCTAGTTGAGGGTATTCACTGTATACTGGAGATATTTCAGCGATGACTTTCGATTGTAAATCCGATTGCTCCCGGATCGATTTATACTCTAAAAGGCACGCGTTTACTTTTAAGACAATCGACTCATATTTATCAACGACTACTGCGGGATTCAATGAAAGGATATCCTCCTCCACCGCTGATCGGTTCTTAGCCAACACTCCCATCAGCAAGCGTGAATAACTACCGTCTCGATTATCCCTTGAATATTCTTCGATCAACTTCAGTCGATCGTTAATCATTTTCTTTAGTTTCATATACTCCTCATACCTGAATTTCTGAAGTTTCCAGTCGACACGTTCATTAACTTTGTCCTCGATCTCAGGAAAGCTCAGCGCAGCAAAAGGGAAGTCTCTTAGCATAATAAATTCAGCGTTTTCTAAAGGTGTTGAATGTACCATAGGGCTATGATACTTGTAGTTCCATGGTTTTGCGCGTGGTTTACCTGGATACCGATAGCTAGAACTCATAAAGTTACAATCGATGGTGAGCAATAAACTGTTAATGTCCAGGTAGTAGCAAAAACCAGCATTATTATAGGCGACTTCTAATGGCTCCCGGAATATACGCGCATGTTCAACGACCTTAGAGTATTTTAAGTAAATATCCGCATCCATAATCCAAATATCATGAATACCTGCCTGCCGATATAGCTGGTGTCGTTCACTCCAACTCGCGTCTGATAAAGGGCTATGTTGGAATTCAAATACCCACTTTTGGCAGGCAAGATCATCATTAAGATGATCGACCAATATATCTGCAATTTGTTGAGTTTCAGGGATGTAGACCTCTAACTCAATGTGTGCATCCGGAAATTCCAGCTTCAGCCAACTAAACAGTAGTTGTTTCCCTTTTATGTGTGCTTCTGTTTCGGGCTCATACGTATTAACAACGCATTCCATCCTTTTATGAGCGAAGTGAGCGGATACCTTCTCTCCTCTTTTATAATGAACCGGATTATTACAGCTAGGGCACAACAATTCGTTTGATTTAGAAAGTTGTCTAGCAGATTCTTCATCACAACTGTAGGAATAAAGATCATGACCATGAATACTCCGAGAACGCAGCATACGAACACCCACACTCCTTCAATAATCTTATTAACATAAATCAAATCAATTAAATAAGTGATAACTCATTTCTATCCTCGAGGAAAATGTCGCCATGCCTGCCGTGCCTGTAAATAACTTATCAAATGAATCAGGATCATCTATCATAAATGCCTTAAGCAAATTTTTTAATAGCTGGTCTAAAAAAGACGATGTCATTAAAGCGCAACCTCTATCCGATTCATTATCCAAATGGAAATGAAATTGCATGATTGAACTTGTCTCTTTCTCGTAATTACCCAAAACTCTACAATATCTTTGGCAGAATAAAGATTATTCATTTTTAACGCCCCTTATTCTAAACTATTTTGTATAGTACCTCTGCATGGTCGTCATACCAGATCCAGTTAGCCCATAATGCTGTAATCAAATAAACTACTAATTTTTATTCGACAGGTTGATTGGTTGAGTATATAAGAACAGAATTTTATTCGACAAGGTAGGACATAACTCCTTGTTTTTGATAGAAAACTCTGAGAAAATAGACCAAAAGAAGGAAATTCGTTCTTTTTCGTCGAATTTACTGTCCATAATTTTTTTGTGGGAGGAGAGCTTTAATATGAATTACGAGAAAGGATCACTATGGAAAAAATGGGATTTGCACGTGCATACCCCATATTCAATAATACATCACTTTGTTGGAGCAACCGAAGACGAAGTTTGGGAAAATTACATAAGAGATTTAGAAAATCTGCCATCTGAGATTAAAGTACTTGGTATTAACGATTACATCTTTATTGATGGATATCGTAAGGTCAAGCAATACAAGGACAACGGTCGTCTGGCTAACATTGACTTATTGTTACCAGTTGTAGAACTCAGACTTGACAAATTTGGTGGAGCAAAGAACAAGTTGAGTCGAGTCAATTTTCATGTCATCTTTTCTGATCAAATTGATGCGGATATAATTGAGCAATGTTTTCTCAATGCTCTTACTAGCAAATACGAACTTTCCCCTCTTGCAAAGGAAAACCAAGTCACATGGAATTCTATTGTTAATAGAATGACGCTTACACAATTAGGGCAGATGATCAAATCATCCATTCCTGAGGAACAAAGAGGACAGTACAAAAGTGATCTGGAAGAAGGGTTTAATAATCTAAATCTTGATAAGAAACAAATACTTAAAATACTTGATCAACATCACTTTGTTGGAAAATACTTAACAGCTGTTGGTAAAACAGAGTGGGCAGATATTAAATGGATGGATGGATCCATTGCGGAAAAGAAAAACATAATCAATAGTGTAGATTTAGTCTTTGTATCATCGTATTCTGCTGAAGATTATTTTAAGGCTGTTGTTTCTCTTAGTGAGGCTGGTGTCAATAATAAATTACTTGATTGTAGCGATGCACATTACAGCCCCTCATCATCAGAGAAAGATAAGCTTGGTAAATGCTATACTTGGCTTAAAGCAGATACTACCTTTGAAGGGCTAAAGCAGGTTTTAAACGAATGGGATGAAAGAGTCTATGTAGGTGAACTGCCCCCCAAACTTGTATCAGTAAATAATAAAAAGGGGAAGTTTATTTCATCAATCGCTGTAAGCAAGAAGAATGAAGGCACCGGTTGGTTTGATAATGTGTCTGTGCAATTAAATCACGATTTAGTTGCAGTTATCGGTAATAAAGGAAATGGTAAAAGCGCTCTGGCAGACATCATAGGCCTGGCTGGGGGGACTAAAAATGCGGGAGAGTTTTCTTTTCTTACAAAAGTCCGATTTAGACAAGGGAGTTTAGCTAAAAATTTCGAAGCTGTGCTTACATGGGAAAACGGTGTTGTTGAAAGTATTTCGCTAGACGAAAACCCCAAAGAACATGCACTTGAAAAAGTCAAATATCTTCCCCAGCGTTATTTAGAAACATTGTGCAATAATGAAGATGATAAGTTTGAAAACGAGCTGAAAAAGGTAATCTTTTCACACGTAGATGAAAAAGATAGACATCAGAAGACGTCTTTGAACGACTTAATTCAATATAAAAGTGAGACAATTAAAGAGTCTATTCGGATTCTATCCGATCAACTCCTGATTATTAACGAGCAGTTAATGAATCTGGAAAATAAGGCAACTCCAAATTACATCTCGAATGTCCTTGAGCTACTTAAAAACAAAGAACAAGAACTTGAAGCTCATTTAAAACAAAAGCCTGAAGAGGTTTTACCCCCTGATGCTGCAAATGCTAATTTAAACGGAGAGTTACTCGGACTCTCTGCTCTTGTTGATGATTATAAGAAATTACTTATTAGTTTGAATGAAACGATTGAAAGTAAAAAGAATGAGCACATCGATGTAAAAAATAAGATCGCTACGGCTCAGCGACTTGATGAAAGAGTTAAAAATTTCGAGATGCAGTACTCTAGTTTTCTTGCAAATTGTGATATTGAAATTAATACACTTGGATTGCAAATTGAAAATATTATAACACTCAATGTTGATGTTTCCTCATTAAGAAACGTTCAAGCTGATTTACTTACGCAAGACATAAAACTTGCGAATGATCTTAGCGATAATAGCCCTAATAGTTTGATTAAACAGCGTGAAGCACTTGAGTTCCAAATCAAAGGCACGCAAAGCAGATTGGATGAGCCAACACAAAAATACCATATATACAAGAGATCACTTTTCGATTGGGAAACTAAAAGAGTTGAAATTTCAAATGAAATCATAAGATTACAGCAAAACGCATTATACCTACAGTCGGATCTGAAAAAAGAAATCACCAAGCATAAGGAACTTAGAGTGGCAAAGACAAAGGAAATTTTCGCTGACATATTGAAGATATCCGAAATTTATTCAAGCTTGTATAAACCAGTACAAGAATTTATCGATAAGCATTCATTAAGTGATTCTGATTATGAATTAAAATTTGAAGTATCTATTGATGGTAGCACGGCGCTTGATGGAATTTTAGGAAAGATCAATCAAGGTGTTAGAGGAAGATTCTACGGAACAGAAGAAGGTAGAAAACTACTTACTTCCTTGCTTGAAGAAACGGATTTTAACGAGGTGGATTCAACTATTAGTTTTGTAGACAAGTTATTAACAACTATGGCTAGTGACAATTCAATTCCTGATTCGTCCAATATCGAAATGCAACTTAGAAAGAATGCTACTGTTCTGGATTTTTATCAATATCTGTTCTCACTCGAATACTTAAAGCCTTACTATAGCCTAAAGCTAGGAGACAAAGAAATATCTATGTTATCACCAGGTGAAAAAGGAGCATTACTATTGATCTTTTATTTACTGGTAGATAACGATGAAATACCTTTAATAATTGATCAACCTGAGGAAAATCTGGATAATCAATCAGTCTTTAAAATGCTTGTTCCCTGCATAAAAGAAGCAAAGAAAAGAAGACAAATTATTATGGTTACGCACAATCCTAATCTTGCTGTTGTTTGCGATGCAGAACAGATTATCCATGCGCAAATGGATAAAACAAATAACAATTACATGAGTTATAAATCTGGTGCTATCGAGAATATTGAAATAAATAAATATATTATAGATATTCTTGAAGGCACAAAACCAGCCTTTTCAAACAGACAATCAAAATACTCGTTATTTTGAGTGAATAAAGGGCGAGGTGGGATCATTCACCTCGCCTAGCCGTATCGATATAAAAATTACCTACAACAACAAATTTTTTGTTTAATAACTGTTCCAACGGAATTTGTTCATTACTCTCGAGTTCTACGCCGTAGTAGAGAGCTTTGCTTTTGTCGTAACAGATGCAAAAAGTTTTTACCCCATTAGATAATAAATCTGACTCGTATACCTCGTTTTTATTGTTATCAAGTAGTTCTGTCGATTGAATTATATGAATGTCTCCGAAATCAAAAACATTTTCCAAATTTCCTCTAAAATGAACGGATATTTTGTTGTTTCTAAAATCAATTGCAGAAACAGAGTAAAGCTTCTTATCGAACTCATCAACTACCTTAAGCCGAATGTCCCTCATGAAAACTTCCCTCCTCGGTATAAGATATTCAAAAGTCCCATATAAAATTAATATTCTCGGATAACAGATTCCGTAAAAATGTCATGTCATCTTAAACACGATAGGAATAGTATTTCCATTTCTATTATGATCCATTAAACTTTTCCTTCATTTTGATGTATAACCATGCTTCTTCCGGTGAACCAGCTATTAGGGAAGCGTAAAGACCGGTATATACAGGGGGTGTTTGTTTATGGGGATGACTCGTTGGATATAACTAGTCCTAGTTAAGTCTAGGAGGATTCTATGAATGGGAAATATCATCTTCACAGTTCGCCCGAACCCACGAACTGGAGAGTCATTGTGGAGTTATTTACTTCGCCTAGCCAACCAAAATGGTGTTCCATTTCTGTCGATGCTAAATAGTATTAAGCAATTGGATAGAAAGTATGTCCAACGGGCTGACCTCAACCTCCTCGATATCTCATATGGAAGTGTCCTAAATATGGAACAGCTTACGAATTTGACAGGACAGTCAATGGAGAGATTACAGAATGCTACTCTAGCTCCACTATTGAGGACGTTTGGAGTGAATCAAGAGATTCAGCGGGCACGTTTTGTATCCGGGATGATATTAGATACTTATCGGTACTGCCCTCAATGCTTGAAAGAGATGCTGTACTATAGACTCTTATGGAAGCTGGCTCCTGTCACAGCTTGCACTCTACATGACGTTTACCTAGTCAACGGATGTCCTAGTTGTAAGAAGCAGTTCCATTTTCGGGTTGTTGAACTCCTTGGCGTGTGTCCGCACTGTGGTTTTTCCCTTTTAAGGAGTCAAGCGCAACCGATTGATGACTTTGCTAGAGAGCAACAACATTGGATAAATGAGGCGCTACTTGTTTTGTTTGAGCCAGGCCACCACCACGTTAAATCAGATGAAACAGCTATGCGTCTTTTGTATCTGCATTGCGGAAGGCAGCAGTATTTTGATCGGCAACTCATAGAGGCACCGGTGCTATCGGTTTTACCTACACTACTCCAGCATGCAAGAGACAGTCTGTCTCAAAGGCGAACCCTTCACCTTTCATTTCTGTTAAAAACCCTGTATGAACATCACCACTCGATGAATGAATTCTTAGAACTCACTGTTCCGGACAGTTTTGTGGAGTCAGTAAGACAAAGCTTGGTTCGTAAGGCAGATCAATTGTCTTGTCTAGCACCATGGTGTAATGGATTTCAGCAGCCGGAAACGCTCGTGAAAACGGGAACGACTATGAAAAAACGTAAATCCGGTGAGATATTACTGTATTATTTGGCCTGTACCGAATGTGGGTGTGAATACGCAATCGGCGAGGATGGAGAGCTCCAAGAGCGAACTTACTTTATTGAAGCGTATCAGGCGCTACGAAAGGAACCTACACCTCTGACAGGGATAAAACTGTTAGCAAGAAGTATTGGATTCACAGAGGATAAAACCCGCCGATGTTTAGCTTATTTCTGCACCCGGATAAACTCTTCTGAGTGGAATATTGCTCGTATTGAGCTTGACACTGCCTTGCTCGAGCAAGTTCTTCACAAGGTTCGTAAAGGAACGATACTGAAGGTCATTCAACATTGGGATTGCTGGGAGAGTTATCAGCAATTTCTCATTTATCGATTTCATCAGGATATTATGCGTGCGCTTGTTGATTTGAAGAGGCCCCGACCGTCAAAACGATCAGGTGGCATTGTAAAGTGTGAAAAAGTTCGTGAAACGCTGGAGGGCTTATTGGAAAGGGATGAGGATATTACGATTGATGCAGTGTGTGACCTCTTAGGAGTGTGTCCTGAAACGATTCGAAATCGGAGATACAATGAATTGATTGCTGAGGCAAAACAGCTTCAAAGAGGGCAAAGGATCCAATCAATGAAAGATGAGATATATAAAAAAATGGAAACCTACTTGTTATCCAATCCTACCGATGCAGTCACATCTCGTGCGGTATATGGTATGCTTGGAATACAACGCACCGTACTCTGGCGAACTGCCCCTGAGCTTACGGCATATATCCATGAACAAATTGTCCGGCACAACCGGAGTGTTAAAGATGTAGTTGAGTGAATTGGAGCGGACCAAGAGTGATATCAAGATTTACTATTAGACCTATGCCGAAATGTGGTGAATCCCTTACTGGGTATCTCATACGAATTGCTCACAGAAACTTCGTGAGTTTGAATAGTTTGTTTACTTCAGTTCATAACGGTAGCAGGAGACGCACTGATCATCAGATCGATATTCTATCGGAGCGAGTTATTAACCTTGAAGCGTTGTCACAAATTGTCGGTATTCCCCTTTCCCGATTACGAGCAATGACTTTCCAATCGGTAGTAGAGAAATACACTGATCATATTGATATATCTCAGGATTACCCTGCTGTAATGCGTGACGTGACAGATAAAATCCAACGACGATTTTGCCCGGTGTGTTTGCAAGAGGATGGCGTATTGAAATTGATTTGGCAGGTGAAAGAAGTCGAGATCTGTGACAAACATCATGTTCGTCTAATATCGAAATGCCCAGAATGCACGACTGACCAACCTTTTCTATCAAATACCTTAGCAGTACTTCGTTGCTTTTCATGTGGATCTAAACTGGCATCACTTGGCGTAACAAAAATAGAAGAGACAGACTTAATTACTGCTCAGCTACGTGTATATTCCGACTGGCATTATCTAATGAACCCTTCATTCTCAGCATTGGTTCCAAGAGTTCAGAATTATTCAAAGCTAAAATCTCTTGCAATTGCAATTGTTTATCTCTTGCAAGGAAAGCCTGAAACATATTATCCAGAATCGGATTTACAACCTCGATTGAGGAAATTGACGCAAGGGCTTGTTAGAATGGTTAGGGATGACAGTGATCCGAAAAGGGTAACTGTGCCCCAGTCTCTTTCTATTCTACGGAGGTTAGATCTAAAGCCATCCGATATACAAACAATTTGTATACCTGAATCATACATCTCATCCATGTATCCTACAAAATATTCGTTCGGGCAATGTTTAGCACAATGGTGTAAGTTCTATGGTACAAGTAATGGAATGGAAAGAATCTCTTGGAAGCATTGCTTTTTGGTGGACAAAATACGATACGCATATCCCAGCGTCTGCAAGGGATGCTACATGAGGTACGGAATTTCAGAAAATCAATGGTATAACGTCCCGGTATCATTTTGTGACGGTATATTACTCGCTCAAAAGGTAAAAGATCTACTGAATACAGGAGCATCCCACAATCAAATTACAAAGAAACTTAAAATTCGACATCCTCAGCTCTCTAGAATTGTTGGATACCTCGCGTATCATCAACTTCTAGACAATAGTGTAGCGAAACAGTATACACCGCAATCAGTGCCCAACAATATTTTAGAATGTGTGAAGAATATCGGGCCATTTGTATCGGAAATTGGGCAAGCCAAAGCAAAAAAAATGTATGGGTGGAAAACAATAGACTTCTATTACTATATGGCCATGTCCGAAGTGCAGGCTTACTTATCAATGGACGAAGAATCAAAGGTATCACCAAGACGTAGGACTGCGGGAAAAAGAAGCATAACCGAGGAAGAAGCACGGAGGCTAGAAACAATTATCGAACAATGGAAAATGTCCGATACAAGGATAACATTTCAAGGACTTGCAAAAGCTCTTAATTGTCCAACCATTATTCTTCATGTGAAGCCGTATGAGGACATGGTTATTGCAGCTCAGTCAGAACAACAGTTTCTTCTTCACAAAAAGGAAAAGAATGAGTTGCGAAAAAAAGTGAGGGAATTCATAGACTCTAAACTGCAAAGTGGCGAACCCATTGTTGCTTATGAGATATATGCTCATATTGGTCGAGGTGTCAATCATCTGAAAAGACATTTTCCTTGGCTCAGGAAGTGGATAACATTAGTTGCGAAAAAGGATCAAGAAAATCGTATAAAGGAAAAAAAAGAAGATTTAATTGCTGGCGTTTTTCTCGCAGTGGAGGAGATTGCCGCTACATCTTCACATCTGAATTTAGACGATATTGCTAATCATCTTGGGGTGAGCAGAGATATTCTTAAGCTATATGGGGAGGTTACTGAGGCAATAAATCAGGCTAAGCTTCGGTACAAAATCGGAATCGTTAAAAACAAAAATCATTGATGCGATTTATGTCATTTTAATTTATACGAATGCTGGTTTATGCTATTATAAATTATCTAAAGTGTCATTTGGTTGAAGATAAACCGAAGGTTTAGGTGTATTATTTGTGCCAATTGTAGATATACCTCACAATAATGTCCGGTGACATTAAAGTTGATGACTAGTGTTAACATCCAACAAACTCTAAAGCCCACCATTAAAACCATGCACAAAACATATAAAGTGTAATTACAAGCCGAACTGATTTCAGGCATTTCCACCTGAAATCACTCGGCTTTTTCTTTTCTATTTCAATCTCTTCCTCGATCTTTTTCCCAATCAATATCCTCGAGATCCCTTGCCTGTTCTGGTTTTATTCCTATTTTAATCTGTTCCCTTTCAAACCCAATCCCAATGTTTTCTCCTGCTTTTACTCCTACCTGCCGTCAAACTTTTATGGTTCGATTTGTGTTTTTCCTAAGCCCTCACGCCCATGATTTTCTCTGCATTTCAGTCAAACTTATTAAAAAATCGGATTTTTTTGAGGGTGTCGTGAATATGAAAAGCCCTGTGGGAGTAGGGTGGAGCGGGATTGGTTGGGTGGTGTGGTGAACTTATTCATATGGGGACAACCACATTAAAATAAAATTGTCATATGACAGAATTGATGACAGCGGTCACTATAAGACAACCTCCCTTTTAATTATAGTAGTTAATGATGAGAATTTTTTTATAAGGATCATGTTGAAGCCATGGTAAGAAGGCAGCTAAAGACTTCATGATATTTCAATGATTAACTATGGTTCCATACAAGAAGTGGAGGAATGAAGGATGAGGAAACAATCTTTTTTGTTGGTCATCGCTATTTTATTATCAGTTATTTCACCTGGACTAGTATCTAATAGAGCGGATGCGGCTGGGGGTACAGTTACAAAAAGTTACACTGCCTCTGCGGATACGATGGAGTTGAGAGGCCAGCCGGAATATAACGGCATATACGATAATGATGGGGATGGTTTTCTTTATGTTGGTATGAGTAATAATGACGGCTTCGTAAATGTCCGAAATAGAATGGCAATGATGTTTAATCTAGGTGTACCCGAAGGAACTATTGTATCAGCAGAGTTGGTTTTGACTGTCGCTACTGTCCTTAGAGTCCCTGGCCATAATTTGTATACGGAAGTTAGGGGTTCTACAGCGAATGATTTGAACCTTGTAAGCTTTCCGCCAATGGATACGAACACCCTTTATGCGGATAAATTTACAGCAAAGAATACTAGTGAAGTGCCTATGGGTACATATCTTCAGAATCAAACGATTACTCTTAACGTAAAATCAGCTGTAGATGCATTTACGGACAGCTCTGATCGTAAACTAACCTTAATTCTGAATGGTAATGAGTCAGATGCTGATAGCGGTAGATTTCTATTTTATTCCATGGAAACTGCAAATGCTGCGTATCATCCTAAACTAGTGGTTACTTATGAGACCGGACCTGCAAATACGATTCCGACAGGTTCTTTTGCGATAATTGAAGGCGCAGCTACAAGCTCGTCAATTGTTAATCTATCTGTAACGGGATCTGACGCTGACGCAGGCGATAGTGTTACGCATATGAGATTTTCGAATAGTGCTGCGGGTTTGTCGGCAGCATCTTGGTTGCCTTTTAGCAATTCAGCAACATTTAGTCTAGCTGGCGGTGACGGGGCTAAGACGATCTATATGCAATTAAAGGATTCCAAAAATGGAATTTCGAATACATCTTCCCAGAGTATACTATTAGATCAGACATCTCCAACAGGATCTCTTATCATTAATAATAATGCTGCATTTACTAAAAACTACACCGTGACTTTGAGCGGAAGTTATTCCGACGGGAGTGGCTCGGGAGTTGAGCAAGCTCGGCTATCGAATGTTAGCGGTAGTTGGCAAACGAGTTGGTTTAATATTTCTGATTTGAATGGGAGGTCGTGGGTACTCTCAGCAGGAGAAGGTGCTAAAACGATATATGTTCAATATAAAGATAGGGTCGGAAATTTGAGTATGGGAACTATAAGCAGCACGATTACTGTAGATACCATATCACCAGTTATATCAAATGTAGAGAATAATAAAATATATAACAAGGTGATGGCCCCCACATTTAATGAAGGTAGTGGGCTATTGAATGGTAACCCCTTTAATAGCGGGACAGAGATTGTTATGGATGGTACTTATACGCTGACCGTAACGGATTCGGCAGGGAATTCAACAACGGTTAACTTTAAAATAGACACGGCTCCACCGGTTGTAACAGGTGTAACTAATGGTGGAATCTATAAGGGGAATGTGACAGTTACCTTTAATAAAGGAACGGCAACATTAAATGGAGCAGCATTCACTAGTGGAACAGCGGTTACAATGGACGGCACTTATACGCTTGTTGTAACGGATCAAGCAGGGAATGTAACAACAGTGGGCTTTGAGATAGATAAGACTGCACCAATTGTAAGTGGAGTAACACATGGTGGGAGTTACAAAGCTCCGGTTACGGTAATTTTTAACGAAGGAACGGCGACGTTAAATGGAGCAGCATTGGCTAGTGGAATGCGGATTGACGCGGATGGTAGTTATACACTTGTCGTTACGGACGCAGCAGGAAATGCAACAACGGTGAGCTTTGTGATTGATAGAGCAGCACCAATCGTAACAGGTGTTGTGGATGGTGGGATCTACAAGGATAAAGTGACAGTTAGCTTCAATGAAGGAACAGCAACATTGAATGGAATTCCTTTTATAAGTGGTACGGAGATTACTGTAGACGGTAGCTATACACTTGTCGTAAAGGATGCAGCTGGAAATGTAACAACGGTGAGCTTTGTGATTGATAGAGCAGCACCAATCGTAACAGGTGTTGTGGATGGTGGCATGTACAAGGATAAAGTGACAGTTAGCTACAATGAAGGAACAGCGACATTGAATGGAGCTGCTTTTACAAGTGGTACGGAGATTACTGTAGACGGTAGCTATACACTTGTCGTAACGGATGCAGCTGGAAATGCAACAACGGTGAACTTTGTGATTGATAAAGTAGCACCAATCGTAACAGGAGTTGCTGATGGTGGAATGTACAAGGATAAAGTCACGGTCAGCTACAATGAAGGAACGGCAACATTGAATGGTATTTCTTTTACAAGTGGGACTGAAGTTAATCAAGACGGCACATATAAGCTCATCGTAACGGATGCAGCTGGAAATACAACAACGGTGAGCTTTGTGATTGATAGAGCAGCACCAATCGTAACAGGAGTTGCGGATGGCGGGATGTACAAGGATAAAGTGACAGTTAGTTTTAATGAAGGAACATCAACATTGAATGGTGCTTCTTTTACAAGTGGTACAGAGATTACTGTAGACGGTAGCTATGTACTTGTCGTAACGGATGTAGCTGGAAATGTAACAACAGTGAACTTTGTGATTGATAAAGTAGCACCAATCGTAACGGGTGTTGCCGATGGTGGCATGTACAAGGATAATGTGACAGTTAGCTACAATGAAGGAACGGCAACATTGAATGGAACTGCTTTTACGAGTGGTACGGAAGTTACTCAAGATGGCACGTATAAGCTCATCGTAACGGATGCAGCTGGAAATTCAACAACGGTGAACTTTATGATTGATAAGGTGGCACCAATCGTAGCAGGAGTTGCTGATGGTGGAATGTACAAGGATAAAGTCACGGTCAGCTACAATGAAGGAACAGCAACATTGAATGGAACTGCTTTTACGAGTGGTACGGAAGTTAATCAAGACGGCACGTACAAGCTCATCGTAACGGATACAGCTGGAAATGTAACAACAGTAAACTTTGTGATTGATAAGGTAGCACCAATCGTAACGGGTGTTGCGGATGGTGGAATCTACAAGGATAAAGTGACAGTTAGCTTCAATGAAGGAACGGCAACATTGAATGGAACTGCTTTTACAAGTGGGACTGAAGTTAATCAAGATGGCACTTATAAGCTCATCGTAACGGACGCAGCAGGAAATGCAACAACGGTGAACTTTGTGATTGATAAGGTAGCACCAATCGTAACTGGAGTAGCCGAAGGTGGAATGTACAAGGATAAAGTAACAGTTAGCTACAATGAAGGAACGGCAGCATTGAATGGAACTGCTTTTACGAGTGGTACGGAGGTCATTCAGGACGGCACGTATAAGCTCATCGTAACGGATGCAGCAGGAAATGCAACAACAGTGAACTTTGTGATTGATAAGGTAGCACCAATCGTAACAGGTGTTGCGGATGGCGGCATGTACAAGGATAAAGTGACAGTTAGTTTCAATGAAGGAACGGCAACATTGAATGGAGCAGCTTTTACAAGTGGGACGGAAGTTAATCAAGACGACACGTATAAGCTCGTCGTAACGGATGCAGCAGGAAATTCAACAACGGTGAACTTTGTGATTGATAAAGTAGCACCGATCGTAACAGGTGTTGTGGATGGTGGGATCTACAAGGATAAAGTGACAGTTAGCTACAGTGAAGGAACGGCAACATTGAATGGAACTGCTTTTACGAGCGGGACTGAAGTTAATCAAGATGGCACGTATAAGCTCATCGTAACGGATGCAGCTGGAAATGTAACAACGGTGAACTTTGTGATTGATACAGTAGCACCAATCGTAACAGGTGTTGCGGATGGCGGCATGTACAAGGATAAGGTCACGATCAACTTCAATGAAGGCACAGCAAAATTAAATGGAACTGCTTTTACAAGCGGTACGGAGATTACTGTAGACGGTAGCTATACACTTGTTGTAACGGATGGAGCGGGTAATGCTGCTACGATTATTTTCCTAGTGGATACTACTGCTCCAACGGGTACATTAACCATTGATCAAGCTGGTTCGGAATGGACGAATGTTGCGGATACAACTCTAACTCTTACTAGCGATGACAGTAGTAAAGGAAGTGGCGTTGTCGAGATGCGCTTCTCGGGCAATGGGACGGATTGGAGTAGCTGGGAGCCATCCGCTGCAACGAAGGCATGGAGCTTTGGAGCAGGCGACGGGGAGAAATCAGTATTCGTACAGTTTAAAGACAAGGCAGGCAATGTAAGTCATTCCGTTATTCAAGATAAAATAAAACTTGACCAGACGATACCAACAGGAACGATTACCATAAATAGCGGAGCTACTGTAACGAGTAGCAAGGAAGTGAAACTATCTCTAACTTCTTCAGATGGCGATGGTAGTGGTGTTACTGAAATGCGGTTTTCTGCCGATAAGTTGACTTGGTCAGCTTGGGAGAATGTACTGCTCACCAAAAATTGGATTTTGGATGGAGATTATGGATCTAAGCAGTTATACGTTCAATACCGAGATGCAGCAGGTAATAGCAGTGTGGCACATGCAGCATCTATTGAATACCAAGCAAGCAGCGGTTCCAGCAATGGCGGTGGTAGTACAGAAACGAATTCTGATATTACAGTTAGCATAGGAAACAAGCCAGTACAAATGATTAAGGCAACTGTAAGGACAATAGAAGGTAAAAAAGTTACGACGTTGGTCTTTGAGGAAGCTCAGCTTAAAGAGCTTTTGAATGGAGCAGGTGATAATCCCGTTATTACGATTACAGTTCATAATCAATCTGATATCGTGAATTGGGAAATAAATGCCGGGCTTCTTTCAGCCTTTGAAAGCAGTAACGCTGTTATTCAACTAATGTCTGAAAAAGCGTCTTATAGCTTTCCGTTGGATCAAGTTCATATTGATAAATGGCTTAACCAATTCGGATCTAATGTTTCACTTAAGGATATAACTCTCAAGATGGAAATCATTCATGCTCCTAACTCAGAATTTGTTTATAAGGATAGGGGTAACGGACAAATTACACTTTTCGCTCCTCCTGTGAAATTTTCAGTGAAAGCGTACTTTGGGGGCAAGGAAATAGAGCTGAATCAATTTGATACTTTTGTAGAGAGAAGTATTGCTTTGCCTGAAGGATTAGATCCTAAGCGTATTACGACGGGAGTAAAGCTAATTTCGGACGGATCGCTCATTCATATTCCAACTAAGGTAATAGAAGAAGGCGGACGTTATTACGCTTTCCTGAGCAGCATGACTAACAGCATGTACGGTCTCATTTATCATCAAAAATCATTTAGCGATGTTGCAACACATTGGGCCAAAACAAGTATCAATGATCTGGCATCAAGACTTATCATTAATGGTTCTGACGAGCAGCGTTTTTTACCGGATAACGAAATAACTCGAGCAGAATTCACAGCTATAATGATAAGGGCATTAGGTTTAAGTTCTGCTGCTAAATCTGTAAGCTTTACAGATATATCAGAAAAGGACTGGTATCATTCAGCAGCTCAAATCGCATATTCGTACGGATTGGTTGATGGATACAGCGATGGTTCATTCAAGCCTAACGAGAAGATTACTAGACAGGAAGCAATGGTTATTTTATCGAGAGCAATGAAGCTGGCAGATTTGTATAATGAGCTTGGCAATGTACAGCAGCAAAATCTGCTTCATGGTTTTAAAGATAATACCAAATTAGCGGCATGGGCTCGCCAAGCCGCGGCATTAACGATTCAATTCGGTGTTATCGGCGGTTATAATGGGGAGCTGCAGCCTCAGAAAAATATTACTAGAGCTGAAACAGCCGCCATTATCCAAAGGCTGCTTCAAAAAGCTACATTCATTTAAGCATTACATAAAGAGGCTGCGGATTCCGCAGCCTCTTTATCGATTAGAAGCCGGAAAATACCTATTAGATAAACTAGGTGTTTTCCGCTTTTTTATGTTAAGGGAAGAGAAATGACTTTCATTTTTTGAGAAAAAAGGGATGTTGTTACTTTTTTCGGAATATGCAGCTAACTAGAGATTTCTGATTGGCATCTTCTATTTGTTGTAATGTGATGGCGGTTAGGGAGTCTTATGTCGTATTTACCCGGATTTAATGTCTTTATTACCCCTGTTCGTATGCGGGCTATTGGTTATAATGAGTATTATGTAAAGGCTTCCAATTTAAAAAATCGTTGAAAAGAGGAATGCATTTGAGCAAACAGTATGACGTAGCGGCATACATATGGCCAGCTTATACAGGGGACGAACCAAGAACTAGGATGTTCTGGCCGGAGGGGATTGGGGAGTGGCAATCGGTCAAGAACGCCGTCAAGAAGTTTCCCGAACATAATTGGCCGCGCAAGCCGCTGTGGGGCTACTGCAACGAAGCGGACCCTTATGTGATGGAGATGCAGATCAACGCGGCGGCGGACCACGGCGTCAATGTATTCATTTACGATTGGTACTGGTACGACAAACGCCCTTTTTTGGAAAATTGCCTCAACGACGGCTATCTAAAGGCAAGAAACAACGATAAAGTGAAATTTTATTTGATGTGGGCTAACCATAGCGTGAATAATACGTGGGATATCCGCTTGTCGCATGATATGGAAGGCGCCATGATCTGGGATGGTGCGGTCGATCGCAAAGAATTCGAGATCATCGCCGAGCGCGTAATTAATCAATATTTTAAGCATCCGTCTTACTACACGATTGATGACAAACCAATTTTCAATATTTATGATCTTGCCAATCTGATGAGAGGTTTGGGCGGTGCCGAGGAAACGAAGGATGCGTTCGGTTGGTTCAGAGCCAAATGCCTCGAAGAAGGCTTGCCCGGCTTACACCTGCAGCTCACTTTGTGGGGTGAACAGAACTTTAATCTCAGCGGCGTTGACGGCGGGGAAAAGGTAACGGCGAAAGAGATCGTAAAGCTGCTTGGCTTCGACAGCTTGACCCACTATCAGTACGTTCATTTCGTGAACGTAGACCGTGATTACAACGAAATCATGGTGGATGTCGTTCAAGAGTGGTCCCGCATTGACGCAGCATACGACATTCCGTATTATCCGCACATCTCGGTTGGCTGGGATAATAATCCGAGGTTTAAGGAACGTGTTCCGCTTGTTGTTCAGAACAATACGCCAGACAACGTTCAGAAGGCGTTTGAACAAGCGAAGCAATATGCGGACGCACATCCAGAGCAACCTCCGCTCATCACGGTGAACAGCTGGAATGAGTGGACGGAGACGAGTTATTTATTGCCGGACGATTTGTACGGGTACGGGTATTTAGAGGCGATTAAGAAAACATTCGTCAAATCGTAAGCGCGGAGAGCTGACCTCCTCTTTGAGGTAATCAGACCCACACGAAGTGGGTCTCTTCTTCGATTTTAAATCATGTCTGCTGGAAGCTTGTCGCTGACAGCTGGCAGCCACGGCAAAGGAAGGTGTAGTAAATACCTTCACTATTTCCGACTTGCTCCATGTCCAGCTGGGCAATGAATACCATTGTTTCCGCACAGCTAGGGCAGGACGGGTATTCAGCATCTTGAATCCAAGTCGGATGCCCTCCAATTTGTGTGGCAGGCACTTCAAGGGCCCAGTAAGAAGCTTCATAACTACCTCTAGGCTGGTCTAACATGTGCAGCAAATGGACAGGCTCTGTATCCTCATAAATCTCTCGAGAAAAATGCTTCGGCAGCTGATTATAGGAACTCCAGCTCATATGGCCCTGATAATCAATTTCCATAAACTGCACACCATAATAAGCTGCGCACCGCATACATGCAGCCAATCGCAAACGTTCACCTTCAAGATTCAGAAATTGCAGAACCGGGTCGAGGAGATTGCAATCAAAAAGCACCTCTATTGGGCCGTCGCACCATGGGCAGGTGTGATTACTGTCCTTGAGCGCAAGCACTGCTTTATTTTCAGTAAATTGATCTTCAACCTTAAATGCATAGCGAACCGAATGGAATAATGTAATCTTGTTTCCCTCATCATCCAGCTCCCAACCGGCCTCATGGGTAAAGCTTTCAGGGGATACATAAAGTTCGCTAGCCCAGCGTGGAGCTGATTTTGCCCAGCTGTCAAACTGACGCACAATCTCTTCATCTCCTATCCAAGCAAGGGCTGACAGTAGATGGTTGCGATTCTCCTTATCGTGATGAATCCGTTCCATGATTTTGTTTCTAATGGAAGGCAGAGCATCTTTGAAAAGAATCCCTGGATAAAAACATTCTTTTTGTATTAACGCATCCAAGCCAAGATGGATGGTTGCCTGAGCGAAGCAAACGAGCGATAACAAAATTTCTTCGGCCTGATCAAGTTCCCCCTCTTCAATAAGTTGTACAGCATACGCCTCCATTTGAGCGACTTCCTTTGGAGTGAGGTTATGATAGAGTTCCTGTTCGCTTTTTGGGTAGGAGAGAAGAACCTCGAGCGGATCATGTTTTTTAGGTGTATGCATGATTTTAAGTATTTCAACGGGTTCGGTAACATCTTTATAAGGATCGACGAATCTACGATTGCGGGCAATATAGTCTTCCTTTTCCAATCGAAGCTTTTTTTGTTGGCAGGGCATACATATTCCGCCTGTCTTGGCTGCGGTAGCTGGTAAAATAGTTGCTACGCAGCCTTCTGTTTGGCAGGGCAGACGTTCCGTCATTAGCTCACCTCTAGAAAAATGGAATTTTGTTTTCTATTTTTATTATCTCTGTCATTGAAAAGGTTGTCACTAGCATTTAACCGAATTATTACGGGAAGAAGCATTATTAATTATCGAATAATGATGGGAGGATTAAGATGCGGGTCAAACGGATCGTCACGAATATTGAAGCGCAGGATATTACCGCTGCAAAACGTTTTTACGAGGATGTACTCGGTCTTGAGTTATGGATGGATCATGGTTGGATTAGAACTTACGGTTCGAGCGAAGAGATGAGCATACAAATTAGTTTTGCCACACAAGGGGGATCTGACACGCCTGTGCCTGATATGTCGATTGAAGTCGATGATATCCAAGCTGCATTTGATGGCATGAAAAAATCTGGGTTTTCAATCGAATATGGCATTGCTGTGGAGCCCTGGGGTGTTCGGCGTTTCTATGTACGCGACCCATTTGATAAGCTTATCAACATTCTTTCTCATGAGCATTGAGGCAAGGCGAAATTTATTGTTTACAGCATGAGATAAACGGATGAAGCCCGCCGACCAACTGGTCAGTGGGCTTTATTTTTATGTGGTGCATAGATGGCAATAACATTCATTCTTCTACTGAATTACTGACCATGAACGGGTGCTTCCTTAAGCTGTGCAAGTATGATCTCTATCGTATTATCAATAAATGATTGTTCGGGGCGTGCTTTCAATATTACCGTTAACCCAATTAACGATACGATTAGCGATTGCGATAAAGCTTTCGCGTTTACTGAAATTTCGAGCTCACCCGATTGTATGCCCCTTTCAATGGTCTCTAGAAATATGACGGACAGGTACATTTGATGTTCTCTTGTGAGAATTTCGAATTTTTCATCATGCGGTGCAAGCTCGACTATCGTATTGATGCTAAAGCATCCACGGTTGCGATTTTCTCCGTATTCCTCAGCAACAACCCCTTCAAAATAATGGCGAAAGGCTTCCTTAACAGAGGAATAGCTCTGAAGCTTGGTTCGAACGAGAGCAGCGCGCGACATCGTATATCTGCGCAGTGCAGCTTCGAATAATTCTTTTTTGTCACCAAAAGCTGAGTATAGGCTAGGTCGTTGAATACCCATTCTGGAAGTTAAATCGCTTAGTGAGGTAGCCTCGTAGCCTTTCTCCCAAAACAGCTGCATAGCTGCATCCAATGCTTTTTCTTCGTCAAATTCGCGGGTTCTTCCCATAGTCAAAACCTCTCGGTATTCTTTATTTTCTAGTGAATGAATCAAATGCAATAGATAATCGCCTTCATTTACGTACCATTTGGTATAGTATTATTTTATAATTAGCGGTTTGCAATGTCAAATGAAAGATCTGTTCTTCACAATATTCGCTTGGTTTTTAACCTAAAACCGTGTGCAAATATTTTTTCATTGACAGAGATCGTTTTTATGCGCTATATTTACCGAGCAATATAACGTACCGATCGGTACACAAAAAAGTTTTTAAAATGAATAAAGAAAAGGTGAGTTTGGAATGGAGGAGCTTAAAGAAAAAGCAGCAATTTATAACAAGGTAAGGATGAATTCATCACAGGGAACAAATAACGATCGCGTTTCCGTTCAGGGTTCCTCCATGTCTCGCTTGGTCACACTGTTGTTTGCGGTTGCCTGCGGGATGTCTGTTGCAAATATCTATTTCGCACAACCGCTGCTCGATCATCTGTCGATGGCATTTGGCATTGGCTATTCAACCATTGGCATTCTGATTACGATCACCCAAATTTTTTATGGGTTGGGATTGTTATTGTTGGTACCGCTTGGAGATTTACTGAACCAGCGCCGACTCATTATCGGTCAGATGTTGTTTTCCGTTATCGCCCTAGTTATCGTTGGGTTCGCCTCCTCCAGCCTGATGCTTTTCGCAGGTATGGCCTTGGTGGGACTGCTTGCTGTTGTAACCCAGACGCTTGTAGCATTCGCAACGAACATAGCTGCTCCTGCCGAAAGAGGACGTGTCGTTGGCGTAGTTACAAGTGGAATTGTCATTGGCATCCTTCTTGCACGAACGATTGCAGGAGTATTAACAGATATAGCGGGTTGGCGTTCCGTATATTTATTTTCTGCAGCATTGATGCTTCTTATGGTTGTTGCGTTATTTAAGGTTTTGCCAAATGTGAAGCGGGAAGTGAAATCTCTGTCCTATCCTGAGCTGCTTAAGTCGGTGTTTATGTTGTTCGTTCAAGAGAGGATCTTACGTATCCGGGCGGTTCTGGCTATGCTGATTTTTACGGCTTTCAGTATATTGTGGACTTCATTAGTACTGCCCCTTAGCGCATCGCCATGGTCACTTTCTCACACCGCCATAGGGGCATTTGGCCTCGTGGGAGCTGTTGGAGCGTTAGCTGCTGCAAGGGCGGGAAAGCTTGCCGATCAAGGTTATGGACAGAAAACGACGGGCATAGCTTTGATTCTATTGCTCCTATCATGGTTGTTAATCAGCTATACAGATCAGTCGCTATTCGCCTTGGTTATTGGCATTGTTCTTCTTGATTTGGCTGTGCAGGCTGTACATGTCACGAATCAGAGCATGATTTTCGCATTGCATGCGGAGGCTCGCAGCCGACTTGCAGCGGGATACATGGTTTTTTACTCCATTGGGGGTGCCGTTGGTTCGATCTCATCGACGCTTACCTATGCCCATTACGGCTGGGACGGAGTATGTTTGCTTGGAGCATCGGTTAGTACATTCGCTCTTCTGTTTTGGGCAATGACGAGGCGTACTGCCTCTACAGCATGAAAATAAATAATTTAAACAGGAGAGATTGATCATGGAAATAGGTATAACTTCGTTTGTAGAAACAAAGCCGGATATTCATACGGGTGCAGTAATAAGTCATGCGCAGCGATTGCGTGAGGTTGTCGAGGAAATTGTCCTTGCCGATCAAGTGGGACTTGATGTATTTGGCGTAGGTGAGCATCATCGGAAAGATTATGCAGCATCTTCACCTGCAGTTGTGCTAGCTGCAGCTGCATCACAGACAAAACGGATTCAGCTAACGAGTGCCGTAACGGTACTTTCTTCATCTGACCCGGTACGTGTTTTTCAGGATTTTGCTACGCTTGATGGTATTTCAAATGGACGTGCGGAGATTATGGCTGGTCGGGGTTCCTTTATCGAATCTTTTCCACTGTTTGGCTATGATTTGAATGACTATGACGAGCTGTTCGAGGAACATCTGGAATTGCTCTTAAAAATACGAGGGTCCGAAAAAGTAACTTGGAAGGGCGGGCACCGGCCTGCGATTCATGATTTAGGCGTATATCCACGGCCTGTTCAAAATTCGTTGCCGATATGGGTAGGCAGCGGAGGCAACCGGGACTCTGCAATTCGTGCTGGACTGCTCGGACTGCCATTGATGCTCGCGATCATTGGCGGAAGCCCGATGCAATTTGAACCACTTATACAGCTTTATAAGAAAGCGGCTGCGCATGCCGGCCATGATGAATCGCACCTTAAAGTGGGGTCTCATTCCATCGGTTTTGTTGCAGAAAATACGGATCTAGCGGCAGATACATTTTTCCCTTCCACGCAAGCAGGCATGAATAAACTGGGGAAAGAGCGGGGCTGGGCGCATTATGACCGTTCCAGCTTTGATGCCGCGCGCAGCTTTGAAGGAGCACTTTATGTGGGTGATCCGGAAACCGTTGCCCAAAAAATTATTCATCTTCGGAAAAATGTAGGCGTTACGCGTTTTATGATGTATGTGCCTTTAAGTACTATGCCGCATGATCAAGTGATGAGAGCCATTGAGCTGCTAGGAACAGAGGTTGCGCCACGCGTCCGAGAGGAAATTGCCAAGTGGGAAGCGGAGACGGAAAAAGAATCATGATTCTGCTGTAGTTATTAAAAAAAATGTAATCAACAAATAAACTGTATTATAGGAGCAATTATTATGAATTTTGAAAGTCGCGTATTGCCAGAATTAAGGCCGGTATTGGCTCAGTTTCCTGGATTTCAGCTGGAAGGAAAATTAGAGTGGAGCCGGAGTTTGTTGTCGAGTTCTCCTATTGAAAAGTCGGAGCATGTACGTTCGACAAGTCGTATGATCCCGGGCGCAGCAGGTGAGATACTGGTCAAAATTTACGAACCTGCCGTGCGAACGATCGCTAAGCTTCCTGCGATGCTGTGGATTCACGGGGGAGGTTATGTAATGGGGCATCCGGACATGGACGATGCTTTGTGTGAACGCTTCGTGCAAGCAGCTAATTGTGTCGTTGTATCTGTCGATTATCGACTTGCTCCTGAGCACCCTTACCCAGCTGCTATCGACGACTGTTATTCAGGCTTGACGTGGATGGCGGACGAAGCAGATTCGCTGGGCATTGATTTGAATCGGATAGCCATTGCCGGTGCAAGCGGGGGCGGGGGTCTGACCGCAGCGCTTGCTATCATGGCTCGTGACAAAGGCGGCCCAGCCCTCATCTTCCAAATGCCGCTGTACCCGATGCTCGACAACCGTAATATTTCGGCATCAAGTCATGAAATTACAGCGGATAATGCAACCTGGAACCGAACGAACAATTTGACAGCTTGGAAAATGTACTTAGGCGAATACCTTGATGATAGCGAGCTATCTTCACATGCAGTTCCGTCGAGGGTGGAAAATCTGGCGGGGTTGCCGCCCACCTATACCTGCATTGGTCAGCTCGATGTATTCCGTGATGAAACAATCGAATATGTCACACGCTTAGCGCAAGCAGGCGTAGACGTCGAGTTTCATTTATATCCCGGCTGTTTTCACAGCTTTGAAATGATCGTTCCACAAGCAGAAGTGAGCCAGCGAGCTAGCCAAAGCTATGTGGATGCGATTGCGAGAGCACTTAATCCTTAATTAAGTAAAGGAACTTTCTCCAGTGGTCAGAATTGACCTGGAAGACTCTTTCCATAAACGAACTTATTCTATCCGCTCTATTACCGACAGCGCGTGCCGATCTCAATCGGTGCGCGCTGTTTCAGTTAAGCTTAAAAATGGTGCAAGAGCTTCTCCCCACAAACAGCTATAATAAATCATTACCTTGCCCGCATCCAACTTAATTTTCTATACTAAAAACAAACAGATGACGTGGTGAGCTTCGGCTCCATATCGAAAGGAGGCTGCGGCTATGCAAAGGACGAGTTGGGAAAAGTGGAATGGTCATAATGGTTCTATTTTCTGGTTAACGGGGTTGTCCGGTTCAGGAAAAACGACGCTTGCTTGCGGGGCGGAGAGTGAGCTGCTGAGGCGTGAGAACAGATGCGTCATCATTGACGGCGATCGATTACGGCAAGGCTTGAATCGGGATCTAGGGTTTACGGAAGAGGCACGACTGGAAAATATGCGCCGTGCAATGGAGATTGCGGATATGTTTCTAGAGAAAGGTTTTGTTGTCCTTGTACCGATGATTTCCCCTTATGAATCGTATCGAAAGCAGATCAAGCAGCGGTTTGGGCCGGAAGATTTTGCAGAAGTGTATGTGAAATGCTCTCTGGAGGAATGCGAACAACGTGATCCCAAGGGCTTATATCGCAAAGCGAGAGCAGGAGAAATAAAGGATTTTACGGGCATTGATTCCCCTTATGAGACGCCGATACAACCTAATATGATCATAGACACGGAGATGTATGGCGAAGCAGATGCTATAAATGCGCTTGTTGCGTACATCGAATCCCGATTGAACAATATCTAGAATAGAGAGGGGGATATATAAATGAGACCGGAAAAAAGTTATACAATATGGTTTTCACAGCGTACAGGGAGTACCCTGCTGAATGAAGCTCTTTCATCAACTGACGTAGCAGGAAATCCTGCGGAATGGCTGCTCTTCAATGATCCCAAGACAATGACGGTGGACAAAATGGAGCAGATGTGGCGGGAAGGTACTTCGTCAAATGGTGTTTTTGGCTTGAAAACAAGTTTGAATAGCGAATGGATCACAGCATTTCGGAACATCTTTCAATTGCCAGAAACGGCGACAAAAGCAAGCGTCTGGCGTGCAGCTTTTCCGAATTGCGATAAACATATCTATATGACGAGAAGAAATAAAGTCCGTTTAGCCGTATCTTGGTGGCGGGCCATCGTATCCGGAGAGTGGCATCGGCAGCATGGCCAAAAACCGCAAGAGCATGATATTGCCGATAAGTATAATTTTGATGCAATCAACCATTTGTTCATCGAAAGCTCGCTTCGGGAAGCGGCGATGGAGGATTTTTTCTCGGAAGAAGGGATCGTTCCACTTACGATCGTTTATGAAGATTTTATTCTCGATTATGAAGGAACAGTGCTGAGGGTGCTGGATTTTCTGAACATTCAGTCCGAATCGGTGGAGGTTGCTCCGCCAGCTTTTGATAAGTTAGCAGATGATGTGGCAGAGCAGTGGGTGCAGCGTTACCGTCAAGAGAGACAAGCGGGAAGCGAAACAAAAGTGTGGTAATCACGATTAATTGATGTCTTAGCTCCTAGTATAGGCGCAAGCATTCGCGGTTTTCCGCTAACGCTCGGATACAAGCAACCGCGATATAGCAAGACGGAGCTGCAGCCGCAGCCCCGATTTAAGAATGATTAAGATACCTCTGGAATCTGAGCAATTAACACTTTGACACCTTTGTTCTCAATATCCTCAATAGCCGTTATGCTGGCTTCACTATCGGTAATTAATAGATCCATATCGGTAATGGGGCCTTCTTTGGCAAAAAAATCGACCCCTAGCTTCTCATGAGGAGCTAGACAAATTCGTTTTCTAGAAATTTCGACCGCCGTTCGTCCTAATGAAGCCACTTCCGGTGAGGAGGTGCTTACCCCGTTTTTGGAAATTCCGCCCCCAGCAGCGAAGCACAGATCTAAAGTGAATTGTCTAAGAAACTGATTAGCGAGTGTATCGGAAATGTTTCCGGAGCTCTTCACTTTGCCGCCTATCAAATAAACATCAATAGCTTCACGATCCTTCAACGCATCAGCAACTCTGATTGCATTCGTAACCACCGTAAAAGGTACCTCAGGAAGAAACTTTAACATGCCGTAATGGATGCCTGCACTGCCTATAAATACAGTATCCTTTTCTTGTATAAAAGAAGCTGCTAATTTCGATATGGCATCTTGATGCGGGGAAGCCTCTTTATAACGAAGGTCTGGCGGGAGCGGGGCGCTGCGGACTTTAGAAGCTGGTATTGCGCCGCCATGCGTACGTTTGAGCAGCCCTTTCTCCTCCATAATCGATAGATCTCTTCGGATGGAATCAATCGACAATTCAAACCTATCCGCGAGTTCCTTGGCGAGTACTCTGCCGTTTTTTTGCAGCAGCTCAATAATCTTGTCACGACGCTCATCGGTAAACAAATCGAATCGCCTCCTCTGGATTTTATAACCAGTTACAATTCCATGTTATTCGGTTTTATTCGGTTTTGTCAATCATTTTTATTCATGATAATTCTGTTTTGTTCACGTTTAAGTTGAGAGGTAGCCATTCCTGTAGTTGGTCCGCTCATTTCAGTCGGAGAGGAGCGATTGACGTTTGATATATCTCCGATGAATCCTGATAATGTAAGGCTAGTAGGCTGGAAGCATATAAAAGGCCCGCAGAAGGGTGATTTACCGCCAAACTGGGAACATATTTTAAAAAGATAAGGTACAAATTTGAGCTTTATAGATGACTAACTATACCGATAGAGGTGTACTTGCATAGTTTGAAGTAGACCTATATCAACATTACTAAGAAAAGGAATGTGATTCGAAGTGGAAAGAAGAAAAAGAGCTCGTATAAGCGCAATTCTTCCTACTGTAGATGAACCATTTAATGACTTTAGTCAACCGGTTGATTCTACTTTTGAGCCTGGTTTTGAAAGAGCAGGGTCTATGTTTAGTCGAATCGGCGGTATTGATGGAATCATGTCCATGATGGGAAGAATGCAGCAGTTGTTTGGCTTCGTTCAACAGATCCCTCCTACTTTCAAAGTAGTTGGTTCATTTTTTGGACCAAAGGCAACCGTCAGCAATCTATCCAGAAAACCAGCAAGAATAAAAAATAAAAAATACGACGCAAAATCACGGACAGCCGCAACTTCGCGTCGCACGACAAAAAACAGATAGAGTAACGTAGAGCAATCCTTTTATTAAAAGCCATAAAAAAAGGTTAATCATAGCGATTTAATTTAATCTCCCATCTAACTTGCGAGTTCGCTTTTTCGCGAGAATAGTTGGGTGTTTTCTTTGATTTAATCCCTAGCTCACTGCTATTGCTTCATTTTGCTCAAATGCTTTGGCTTTAATCTAGCGATGATAGGCAGCGTCAGCAGCAATACGAAGCTGGAAGTCCCGTACACGAAAATTAAAGAGGTCGCTTCTTTCAGAAACCCTGAGCAAAACGTACCAATTAACATAAATCCGATAAATACAGGAACCATTACTCCGTTAACTCGGCCAACGTATTCATCCTGTACGGATTTGATAAATAGCATATTAAGCAGTACTTGCAGCACGGTATAAAATAAACCGACCAGCAGATGGAATGATGCGGTTAACCAAACGTAAGTGGAAAGCGCCTGAACGAGCACTCCCGTCGCCGTTACAATAATAACAACGGTAAATATTTTCCGAGTTTCGAAACGATTGCCAATAGAAGCAGCTATTAATCCCCCAGCTAGCATCCCGACTCCGTATAACATACTGAACCATTGCAAATTCTCTTTCGGCAATTGCAGTCTTTCCGTCAATATAAATACATCAAGTGGTTGAATAAGTCCCCAAGACAGGCCATCAATAGCAAACCATACGGCTATAACAACCAATATTCTATTTTGACGGAGGTAGATCATGCCCTCTTTAATTTCTTTCAGAACAGAGCTGTTTTCTTTTTTCTCTTCACGGGTCTGTTTAGGAAGAAACGAAAGAAAGGAGGCAGAAAGGGCGAATAGGATCAATAAGCTGTATAAGGACACCTTAAGTCCAAAATTAACGTAAATAGCGGTACCGATGACAGGCCCAACAATCATGAAAATCGAGTTCATGCTTTGCGTTAAACCAACAGCTGCTCCAACATGCTGCGGTTCGACATAACGTTTAATAAGCTTAATGGATGATGGCTGAGAGAACTGTGTAATAATAGTTGATACGAAAGTGGCTATATAAATAGCTGGCCAGAAGCCTAGATCCAAAACGCCAATGATGAGCAAAATAGATACGATACTTAATAAGTCAGCTATAATCATCGTTTTTTTGGGATTCCACCGATCAACGAGTGCCCCGCCTACAAGGGCAACAGCAAAGATAGGAAAATATTCGATAACCGTCAGCATCGACACAGCGACCGGGTCATTATTTGATTTTTCCAATACAAAAAAGAGCAAAGCAATGTTCCGTATCCATGTACCTATATTTTGCAATAAATCAGAAGCGGTAACTAATAAATAAACGCGATTACTAAATAATGTTTTCATATGGTTTCACCTATTATGTTTCTATAAATTTAATTCCATGACCATTCCGACAACCGGCCCGTCTGCATCAATCTCACCGTTTAAGCGGAATCCAAAATGTTCATAAAGCTGTTGAGCACGCGAATTATGTTGATGGAGGCTCAAATAAATGGTTCGGCTTTCATATAAGTGCTGTAAATATTCGAGTAGTATGGGGATAAAACGTTTGGCATATCCGTTTCCTTGGAAGCGGTGATCAATCATAAAGCGGTCCAGCCACACACTCTTGTTCACGTTGTTTTGCCAGCCGTACATCGCATAGCCGACTAAGGTTTCCCCATCATATAATGCAAGCGATGCTGCGTTTTTCTCAAATAAACATTCGGCTAAAGAAAAGGCGTTGCTTTCGATAAATGGTTGCTGCTCCTTGGACACCGATAATGCGGCTACAGCGCGCCAGTTTTCTGTTGTTACTTTACAAAAATGAAGACTCATTCTGTTCACTCGCTTTCTTTTGCAGTAAATTTCAATACTCATGAAACTATTTTTGTTTTTGTAGTTTTCTAGCTGTTTAAAAAAAGAATAAAAGCGTTGGCTTTTATTCTCCCTTTGAAGCTCTAGGTACTAGTCCAAATAGAATAATATCGACAATGGTGGATAAAGCTTCGGAAAGCGTAATATCATTTTTTTGATAAAAGCGTTGATCGAGTGTTGAGTTTGCTGCGTCGATCATTAGCTTCATAATGACAGATATATTTTTGTTAACTATAATGCCTTCGTGAATGCCTTGTTCAATGACGCTGCGCAATGCATCCCAGTCATCGGTCAGCGCATCATCAATTTTTTTCCATTGCTCTGGGTAGTAACGCTTCATTTGCTCCAGTATCCGTATATCATATAATTCATAATGTTTTGTTAGAAGGGTTACAATACCTCTGATTTTCTCAATAATCGATAAGCTTGCATCTTGTGTGATCAGAGCTGTTTTCTCATCGAATTCACCTAAAGTTTGCGCAATGAGTGCTTCCAAAATACTTACTTTAGAAGGGAAATGCTCGTACAATGTCCGTTTGCTAATCCCTAGCCGAGAGGCCAAATCGTCCATTGTAAATTTGATTCCTTTATCATGAATCTCTTCGATAAATGCTTTCATAATTCGATCTATCAAGAACAGACCCCCTGAGAGAAAACTTTAGACTTGAGAAAACTAAAAAAACTAGAATAGTTTTATATGATAATATTAACCACTTGCCTTGCTATTGTCAATCGCGAACTGCGCTTTGGAGAGCTGCATTTGATTATTGGAGTTTAAGAGAAAGAGGGAATGGGTTGAACATGTATAAAAAAAGGCCACGATAATCACATGGAGGATACCGTGGCAACGATGGGTTCAGATGAAGTTAATTAAATCAAAATTGGTTTATTTGATAATGGCAGCGGGGCAGGTTTGCCTATTAAATAACCCTGAGCAAGAGTGATCTGCTGCGTTTTACAGAAATCGAGCTCTTCTTTCCGTTCCACTCCTTCTGCTAAAACCGTAGCGCCAAACGATCTCGCACTTCGCACGATGTCTGCAATGAGCTTCTGTTTCTTATCGTTGCTATCGCAGTGGCTTACCAATTCACGATCTATTTTTACAAAATGGGGCTTGAGCTCTTCCAAAACGTCTAACGTAGAAAATCCAGATCCAACATCATCCAGTGCAACTTGAATACCGTGCTCTTTGTATACATTAAAAATGTTTTTTAAATGCAACACATCCGAAATCTTTTCCGTTTCTACGACTTCAAAAACAAAATCCTGCGGGTCCTGCTCATATTGCTCAATCGCCTCAAAGGTATGACTTAAGCAATAATTAGGATTATAAATGGATGAAGGTAAAAAGTTTATGAACCGTTTTGTTCCCTTTTTGAGGTGCATAGCACTGACTTGAATCGCTGAAATACGGGCAGAGCGATCAAGAAAAGAATGCAGGCCAGTTTGCTGTGCAACCTGAAATAGTTCATAAGGTTGGAAGGCAGGTTGCCCTTCGGCAGGGCGCATGAGAAACTCATAGGCGAAAATGTTTTGGCTATCGATATCCATAATGGGCTGCATAAAACTTGTAAAATGATTATCAGCTATCATATGGACGAGGTGATGGTGATGAATGCGTGCGGCAAATAGGTTGAGAGGGAGACGATAGGGAGTCAAAGCAGAGCTTGTCTCTCCTACGTTCCCAAATTCGATTTGAACAGATGATTGCTCTTCCGGACTCAATTGCTGCAACAGCTTATTCAAATACTCCAAAAGCTGTTCTTTGGATGTGTATTGTATCTGTTCGGATTTCTGCGGGGTAACGAGTTTTATCTTACCTTGGTCTTGAATAGGGGGGACAAGCTCACAATTTTGACAACTCATGATGGCACCGCCTAACCCGAAATATGTTAAAAATTTCATGTTAATTATATCAAAATTATCGAATCGTGTCGAAGTTCATGAACAATTTAATCCCACATTGAGTTGTAGGGCCTATAACGTTTATAATAAAACGATAATATTCCAAAAGAAAAGGTGTCATTCATGAGCATATTAAACGTAGAACGACTAAGCCACGGCTTTGGAGATCGCGCGATCTTCAACGACGTATCCTTCCGCCTGCTTAAAGGCGAGCATATTGGACTGATCGGCGCTAACGGCGAGGGCAAGTCCACTTTTATGAACATTATTACAGGCAAGCTGCAGCCTGACGACGGCAAGGTTGAATGGTCGAAGCGCATGCGCGTAGGTTATCTCGATCAGCATGCGGTTCTCAGCAAAGGAATGACGATGCGGGACGTGCTGAAGGGAGCTTTTCAGTACCTGCTCGATATGGAACAAGAAATGAACGATATGTACGGCAGAATGGGCGATGTGACGCCAGAGGAACTCGAGCAAATGCTTGAGGATGTTGGAACGATTCAGGATACGCTGACGAATCAGGATTTCTATTTGATTGACGCGAAAATTGACGAAACGGCTCGTGGTCTTGGCCTTACGGATATTGGTCTCGATAAGGACGTTAATGATTTGAGCGGAGGGCAGCGGACGAAGGTGCTTCTAGCGAAGCTGCTGCTGGAGAAGCCGGACATTTTGCTTCTCGATGAGCCGACGAACTATCTCGATGAGCAGCATATCGAATGGCTGAAGCGTTACTTGCAAGAGTACGAGAATGCATTCATTCTCATTTCACATGATATTCCGTTCCTTAACAGTGTAATTAACCTCATTTATCATATGGAGAATCAAGAGCTGAACCGCTATGTGGGCGATTATGAATACTTCCAACAGGTTCATGAAATGAAAAAGCAGCAGCTTGAATCGGCATATAAGCGTCAGCAGCAGGAAATAGCTGATTTGAAGGACTTCGTAGCACGCAACAAAGCGAGCGTAGCGACGCGGAACATGGCGATGTCGAGACAGAAGAAGCTCGATAAGATGGAAGTCATTGAAATTGCGAAGGAAAAGCCGAAGCCGCAGTTCAACTTCAAGGACGGAAGAACCTCGGGCAAGCTCATATTTGAGACGAAGGAGCTTGTTATCGGATATGACAGTCCGTTGTCGAGACCGCTTGATCTTCGTATGGAACGCGGTCAGAAGATTGCTCTCGTAGGGGCGAACGGTATTGGTAAAACGACGCTGCTTCGCAGTATTTTAGGCGAAATTCCAGCTATATCGGGTACGGTACAGCGCGGGGAGCATCAGCAAATCGGATATTTCCAACAGGAAATTAAGGATGCAAACTACAATACGTGTATTGAGGAAGTGTGGAAGGAGTTCCCTTCACTCTCCCAATTCGAAGTACGGGCGGCACTCGCGAAATGCGGGCTGACGACCAAGCATATTGAAAGCAAAATTGCGGTGCTTAGCGGCGGCGAGAAGGCGAAGGTTCGCCTTTGCAAGCTGATCAACAGCGAAACAAACCTGTTAGTCCTGGATGAGCCGACCAATCACTTGGATGTCGATGCGAAGGATGAGCTGAAACGTGCGCTTAAGGCGTACAAAGGCAGCATTTTGCTTATCTCTCACGAACCAGAATTTTACCGCGATGTTGTAACCGATACATGGAACTGTGAATCATGGACGACGAAGGTATTTTAATTCGTCTAATATAGCCAAAAAGAGGAGACGAGCCTGCAGGCTCGTCTCCTCTTTTGCGTAGGGCAGGTGAAACCATTTCGCTGGTTCATTAAGGCGAGAGTAGACAAGGCTGCATACAGATGCTAGGTTTAAAGCGGATGGATTTGACCTAGGATATTTGGATAAGGCCAGATTAATTCTTTTATTATATTAAGCAAAGTAGGTTTAAAAGAATGAATAATAGCGATCAGCCGATTTACCGATTTAGCGAAGCGCCGATTTGGGAGCTGCAGCGCGCTTATTTTGAAGAGCAGGGCATCGAGGCGTGGCAAAATGATGAAGTGCCGCAGTACATTACGAACAATCCTGTGATCGCGTCTGCTTATGCGGAGATCATATTTGGGTTTTTACAGGATAGAGCAAGGTTAGGCGGCATATCGGAGGAACCGATTACGATCCTTGAGCTTGGAGCAGGCTCGGGTAGACTAGCCTTTCAAGTGTTGACGGCATTATGTGAGTTGATAGATTTTGCAGGTATGGAGCTTCCGCCGTTTCGTTACATCATGAGTGATTTGCCAGTCAAAAATATTGCCTATTGGCAGCAGCATGAACGCTTACAGCCATTTGTCCAGCAAGGAATACTCGATTTCGCTAAGTTTGACGCGGTACGTGATACAGAGCTTCGATTGACGGAATCGAGCGTCACGATAAAGCAGGCAGACCTGAAGGAGCCGCTGCTGCTTGTTGCCAATTATTTTTTTGACAGCATTCCGCAGGAGCTCATTTATGTGGATGAAGGTCATACTTTTGAATGTAAAGTGTCCTTCGCGGTACCTGCTGCTGAGGAGGATGGCAGAGATGTATCGGACATGCTGGTGAGCATAGAACCCGAGTATCATTACCGAAGAGCAGCCGAGTATGAAGAGCAATCGTATCCTTATCGGAATGTGATTGAGCTGTATAAGCAGCAGCTTGAGGATTCGCATATCCTCTTCCCGGAGATTGGGATGGATTGTCTTGAACGGCTTGGACGGTTATCACAAGCGGGATTTGTGCTGCTTACAGCCGATAAAGGCGATCACCGAATGGAGAACTGGGCATTTGCTGAGCCGCCCGAGCTGATTCATCACGGCAGCTTTTCGCTCACGGCCAATTATCATGCTATACAGCATGTTTTTGAACAAAAAGGCGCATTGTCCTATTTTACTAACCATCATTATAAAAATTTGAATGTCGGCTGCATCATCATGCTGGAGAAGCCAGCGACCTATGCGAACACACGCTTAGCTTATCGTCGTTTTGTTGAACGTTTTGGACCGGATGATTTCTTTAGCTTGAAGTTATGGTTTGATGAGCATTTGGAGTCGCTAGAGCTTTATTCTATTTTACCTTTCTGGCGACTCAGCCGCTACGATGCGCAATTGTTCATTCAAAGCGCTGAGCGCATACAGTCGCTGCTGCCAGATAGCAGCGACGAAGAAGCCGATGATCTTCGGCGGGGCATGCAAATGATGTGGGCGAGCTATTATCCGATGAATGAACAGCACCATTTGGCTTTGGCATGCGGAAGTCTGCTTTATGAGCTGGAGTTGTATGCGGATGCGAGGCTATATTTGGAGCGTTCGATGGAGGCTGGCAAGACTAATGCGGATGCACTCTACAAGCTGGCGATTTGCTGCTATGAAGAGGGCGAAGAGCCAGAAGCATTGCAATATGCGCATCAAGTTTTGGCGATGGAGCCAGAACATGAGGAAGCAAAGTCGTTGTTGACTGCCATCAATAGGAGGAGCAGCCTTTTTCAATGTTCCTCGCACGTCGAATTGGCGTAATAAGCACATATGTGTGCTTACGGACGAGCCACATAGGCTATTTTGAGGCTGTAAGCGCAAATGTGTGCTTACAGCCATTTTTCGTTGTTGCGCACACGTCGAATTGGCGTAATAAGCACGTATGTGTGCTTACGGACGAGCTACCTAGGCTATATTGAGGCTGTAAGCGCAAATGTGTGCTTACAGCCATTTTTCATTGTTGCGCACACGTCGAATTGGCGTAATAAGCACGTATATGTGCTTACGGACGAGCTATATAGGCTATATTGAGGCTGTAAGCGCAAATGTGTGCTTACAGCCATTTTTCATTGTTGCGCACACTTCGAATTGGCGTAATAAGCACATATGTGTGCTTACGGACGAGCTACCTAGGCTATATTGAGGCTGTAAGCGCAAATGTGTGCTCAAGGACGATCAACATATACTGTTTTGTGGCTGGAAGCACATATGTGTGCTTCCAGCTTTTTCGTTACTGGTCTGGTCATTTCTCTGACTGAGGCTGCATGCGGTAATGTTTTGGACTGGTGCCATAGAAGGCGCTGAAATGACGAGTAAAAGGATGGATAGAGGCATAACCAAGCTTCTCGGCAATGGCGGTAACGCTCAACTCGCTTTCGAGCAAGAGATGGGAAGCGCGTCTCATGAGCAGCTTGTGATGGTAGGCTTTAGGCGTGAGTCCGGTTTCTCTTAGAAACAAAGCATGAAAGTAGGTTCGCTTCAGCCCGCAAAATTCCCACCATGTCTCGACGGACTCGCGTTTCTCAGGATGAGCATTTAGATGCGTGAGCAAGCGGACGATGCGATAATCGGTAGGCTGGTGCGTATGAATCGTATTGTACCAGTTCAGAATCCAAGCATAGAGCAAGCTGTTCATCATCTCTGTTCGGTAAAATTGCGAATCATTATACAGCTTAGCGAGCATTAAGAAGGAATCGTACAGCTCTGGATAAGGCTGCAAGGAAAATACGCATGGCAGGCTGTCGAGTTCATCACATGCCATGGAAGGGGCGACGGTATTCAGCTCGAACGGCTCCGGGGCGTAGATGAACGTTCGATTGGCAGAGACGGGATCACTCTGATTCCAGAGATCACAATACAAATTGTAGGAGGACAGCGGATGGTCGGATGAAATATGGAAGGCGTGAGGCTGCTCTGGCCTAAGAAAGATTAGCGTTCGATTGTTGATAGGGTATTTCTTGCCGTCAATCTCCATTTCTCCGGGACCATCAGTAAATAAATGAAAGGCATAAACGCTGCAAATACGCAGCTTCTCATTGGAGCTGCCATCGTAAAGGTAATACATGGAATCTCCGACATGAGGCGTGATCTCGTTCAGCTTCTTCAAGCGAACACCCTTTTCTTTGGTATATTCATATAAAATTTAGCGGATGAATTGTCAACTTAATGGATGTCTGATCAAATACACGTTCCTGTATAGATGATACAATAACAAAAATATTGGGGAATGAACAGCAATAGCTGATGTGGATCAATTAACAACATAAATCTTTTCTTTAGCTTCATTAACGATTGCGTGTACATGGAGGAATGCCTTTGAGATTTAAAGATAAGGTTGTGCTTATAACCGGCGGCGGTTCTGGTATCGGCGAGGAAAGCGCACGGTTGTTCGCGGCAGAGGGCGCACAAGTCGTAATAGCGGATTGGAATGAGCATGAAGGGCAGCGCGTGGCTGATGAAATCAATAAACAACAAGGAATCTTGAAAGGGCTTCCATATAGAAGTGCGCGGGCAATGCAGACGGATGTATCGCGTGAGAGTGCGGTTGAAGCGCTTATGAAAGAAACGGTTCAGACATTCGGCAAGCTCGATGTTCTGTATAACAATGCAGCGGTTATACTGCCAAAGCCGCTTGAGGAAATCGATGAGCAGTCATTTGACCATGTTCTTGCGGTAAATGTGAAGGGCGTGTATTTGATGATCAAGCACGCGATTCCGCTATTGCGGCAGACCAAAGGCGCGATTGTGAATATGGCTTCGCTGAACGGTCTTATCGGGCAGCGGAATAATCCGATTTATGCTGCTTCCAAAGGTGCCGTTATTGCGCTGACGAAGTCATTGGCGCTCGATTTTGCAGCGGATGGTGTAAGAGTCAACTGTGTGTGTCCGGCGGGTGTGATGACGCCTTTACTGGAAGATTGGCTGAGACAGCAGCCTGATCAAGCAGCAGCGCTGGATGCGCTGAATGCGATGCATCCGCTTGGCCGATCAGCAACCTCGGAGGAGATCGCGCAGTCGGTACTGTATTTGGCTTCCCAGCAAGCGGCTTTCATAACGGGTGTAGCTCTTCCGGTTGAGGGTGGAGCTTCGCTAGGCTATTAAACAAAAGGAAGGGAGTACAAATGATGAAAATCACAAAAGTGGAAACATTCGTTCTTCATGTCCCCATCGACCCGCCAATAACGGATGCGATTAATGTGGCGACGCACTGGGGACTGTCAGGCGTTCGGATCTTTACAGATGAAGGTTACGTCGGATACGGCTACACAGGAACCTGCGCCCATGGCGATGATATGATCGTCGACACGATTGAACGTTATTACGCTCCGGAGTTGATCGGCAAGGACCCTTTTATGGTAAAGGAGATTTGGGAAACGCTGCGGTATGGCAAAATGCACTGGATCGGACGGGCAGGCATTACGCATATGGCGCTTGCTGCTGTGGATATTGCGTTATGGGACATTATGTCGAAGGCGTCCAATAAGCCGTTATGGCAGTACCTTGGCGGACATAAATCAAAAGGCATTAAAGCCTATAACACGAACGGCGGCTGGTTGAACTGGTCGAAGGAGCGTTTGCTGAAGGATGTCACGGACATTATCGAGCAGGGGTTTACAGGGGTGAAAATTAAAGTTGGCAAGTCCGATCCACATGAAGATTATGACCGAGTGAAGGCGGTGCGCAAAGCGATTGGCGATCAGGTGATCTTTATGATCGACGTCAATCAGCAATGGAATATTAATACGGCGATGACTTGGGGCAAGAAGCTGGAGGAATTTGATTTATTTTGGCTGGAGGAGCCGCTTAATCCTGATGATATTTTAGGTCACAAGAAGCTGGCTGATGCACTAAATGTTCCGATTGCACTCGGTGAGCATGTGTACTCGAAATATGCGTTCCGTGATTATATTCATCAAGGCGCTATCGAATATTGTCAGGTTGATGTTACGCGGGTAGCGGGTATTACGGAGTGGCTGCAGGTCGCGGGGCTGGCCGCTTCGTACGACATACCAATATGCCCGCATGTCGGCGATATGGGACAAATTCACCAGCATTTGGTGGCGGCTACGCCGGGGGCAATGATGCTTGAGTATATCCCTTGGATCAGAACGATCTTTGTTGAACCGGCAACCGTCAAGAATGGACAATATGTGCTGCCGGAGCTGCCGGGCGCTTCCACTGAAATCATTCCTAAATATTTTAATGAATTCCGTATTCGATAGATAGCAGGGAAATTGACAAATCATTTGTTACACGAATCTTATAACTAAAGGATGGGGACTGCATGAATCATTCAAAGCTTTGGTATTCAGGGCCAGCAGTCGATTGGAAGCAAGGACTGCCGATAGGGAATGGAAGAATAGGCGCGGTCATTCACGGTGGAATAGAAAGCGAAACGTGGAGCATGACAGAAATTACTTACTGGTCGGGTCAGGTGGAGCGCATTCAAGGAAACGGAAACCCGAAAGCCAATCTGGAGCAGATGAGAGAGCAGTTTTTCAAGGGCAATTATAGCGAGGGAGACCGGCTTGCTAAGCAAGGGCTGCAGCCGAAGAAGCAAAACTTTGGCACAAACCTTTCTGTGTGCGATATCAATCTGTGCTTCGAGCAGCAAGGGGAAGATCTGGTTCGTGAGTTAAGCTTGGAAAAGGCAATCGTACAAACTTCCTATACAAGCTCTGGCGGCAAAATAACACGTGAGACGTTCGCAACGCATGCCGATGGCATTGTTGTATCGCGCATAAAGAGTGAGCTAAAAGGGGCAATATCCTTCTCGCTGAGCATTCAAGGTAGAACCGGAGATTTTGCAACGACAGCTGCGGATAACGATACAATTGGGTTCCGCGGCCAAGCGACGGAAGATGTGCACAGCAACGGAAAATGTGGTGTGTTTTGCGAGGGCAAGGTGAAGGTCGTTGCCGTAGGCGGCATTATCGAAGCTAGTGGTAATGAAATCAAGGTATCGCAAGCGGATGAGGCGTTTATATATTTCGCGGTGAATACGGATTATGGCAGGACGGATGAGAATTGGGCTTCGGAATGCCATGCGCAAATTAACGATGCTATTGCCAAAGGTTATGAGCGACTAAGAGCGGATCATATTGTAGATTATCGCGATTTGTACGCTCGTGTTACCCTTGATTTAGGCGATACGGCGAGTGCGAAGCTGCCAACAGACGAGCGGATGAAGCAGCTTCGGAACGGGCATTATGATGATCCGGATTTAGTCGCTTTATTTTTCCAATACGGCCGTTATCTAACGATTGCAGGTTCGCGCGAGGATTCGCCGCTGCCGCTGCATTTGCAAGGCGTGTGGAACGATGGCGAAGCGAATCGCATGGCTTGGAGCTGCGACTACCACTTGGATATCAACACGGAAATGAACTATTACCCGACGGAAATAAGCAATTTGGCGGAATGCCATGTACCATTGATGAACTATATTGAACGTTTATCTGTCGCAGGCAGGCAAGCGGCTCAGGATTTCTACGGAAGCGAGGGCTGGGTGGCGCATGTGTTCTCGAATGCTTGGGGCTTCTCGGCACCGGGCTGGGAGACGGGCTGGGGACTGAATGTAACAGGCGGATTATGGATTGCGATGCATTTGAAGGAGCATTATGAGTATGGGCTTGACCGCGATTTCCTAATGAAGCAGGCGTATCCCGTTATGAAGGAATCGGCGGTCTTTTTCCTCGATTATATGACTGTGCACCCTACTTATGGCTGGCTCGTAACCGGACCGTCCAATTCGCCTGAGAACAGCTTTTATCCGAGCGGCAGCAAGGATGAAGCTCAGCAGCTGTCGATGGGCTCAACGATGGACCAGCAGCTGATATGGGATTTGTTCACTTTTTGCCTAGAGTCGGCGAAGCTGCTGCAAATGGATTCTGAGTTCCAAGAGAAGCTGGAGCAAGCATTATTGCTGATGCCGCCTCTCATGATCGGAAAAAAAGGACAGCTGCAGGAGTGGCTCGAGGATTATGAGGAGGCGCAGCCGGAGCATCGCCACCTTGCTCATCTATTTGGCTTATACCCGAGCAATCAAATTACACCGCGGAAGACGCCGGAGCTGAGTGCTGCCGCTAAGCAAACGTTGATTGGCCGAATGCAGACCGATGAGCTGGAGGATATTGAATTTACAGCGGTACTGTTCTCCACCGGCTTCTCCAGATTGTACGAAGGTGATCGTGCGCTAAAGCATATCACTCATTTAATTGGAGAGCTGTGCTTCGATAATATGCTGACCTATTCCAAGGCGGGTGTAGCCGGAGCGGAGACGAATATTTTTGTCATCGACGGCAATTATGGCGGAACCGCAGCGGTAGCGGATCTGCTCCTTCAAAGCCAGCCGGGCGAAATTCACCTGCTTCCAGCGCTTCCCGCTGTCTGGAACAAAGGGTCATACAAAGGACTGCGTGCCAAAGGAAATGTAGAGGTTGACGTGTCGTGGGAAAATGGCGTGCTGACTGAAGCAACGATTCAAGCTTTCTCTATAGGGGAAACGGTCGTAAGATTCGGTGAGCAGGAAGTGCAAATTACTCTGATTCCCGGCCGCGTCTATCGATTCGATAAAGACTTGAAAGCTCAAGTACAGCAAGAAGCTTAAACGGAATGTGTGCCTAGTTAATGAATAAGACAACTACTTGTTTTTAATAGTAGTTGTCTTTTCGCGTCAGTAAGTTATTATAAATGAGCGAAGCTCTTTCGTTGCTTCCAGGCTTCTGTACTGCCTATGTTATGTAAGCGCTAACAATCAAAGGAGGTGGGTTGACCGTGCCAAAGTACTCAACCATTTTTCGGAAATTTCTCATTTCATATCTTATTATTTTGGTCATTCCAAGCATAGCGGGCTACGTTTCCTATCGTACTTCAATCTCGGTGACACAATCCATTTCCATTGAGAATAGCGTCACATTGCTGCAGCGGAGCCAGGATATTTTGGAGAGAAGGATGGTTGAGGTTGAGGGCTTCACAAGGCAGCTCGCTTTGAATCCTGATTTAAATAAATTAATGAATGAGCAGAAAAAAGGCGACATCGTCAACGTCTATGGCATTTGGAGCATGGTGAGACAGGTAACGCCGTTTAGCCAGACAAATGATTTTTTGCAAAACTATTTTATCTACTTAAATAACTATGATGTGATCTTTACACAGGGCTCCGCCTATTTCCGTCCCGAACATTATTATCAGAACTTTCATTATAACGATCTTACGCTCGCGGAATGGAAGGAAACAGTACTGGATAAAACTCACCGAAGTGAAATTATGCCTCTTCGCTCCTTTACTAGCAATGCCAAACAATCCTCCGTCGTTACGTATATGCAGTCGCTCCCTTTGGACAGCTTTAGCGGCTCATCGCCTGCCACTGTGGTCGTCATGATTGATGAAGAAAACATATCTAGCCTGCTCGCGGGAGTAGAGGATCGTTACGGCGGCTGGGCTCATATTAGCGATGCGCAAGGGAATACAGTTGGACTGCGCGGAATTAGCGAGGAAAATGCCAAGCTGCTGTCTTCGGATTCACGCCTCATCCAAGACAAAGTTAGTCAATTTTATAATAACGATCTCGTCATTACGATCCATTCCGAAAAAAATGGTTGGACCTATCGAGCGGGAATTCCAAAGCAGGTGCTGATGGAAAACGCAAATCAAATTAAACATATTACTTGGCTGGTGACAGGCATCGCTTTACTTCTCGGCCTGCTGGCTGGTCTGCTCCTGTCCTACCGAAACAGCGCACCAATGAATAGGCTGCTTACGGTTATGAAGGAGCAGTTCGGCAAGGATGGCATCACGGGCCGAAACGAATATGATTTTTTGCAAGGCAACATATCGAGCATCATTACGAGCAATCGCCACCTGGAGACGGAATTAAAACGGCAGCTTCCTTTAGTTAGAGATGGTTTCTTGAAACGGTTAATTGCTGGGGAATTTCACACTACTGAGGAAATTACGGCAGCGGCTGTACAGGCGGATACGAGGTTTGATACGAATGAGGGTTATGTCGGTATTTTGCAGATAAATGGATACTCCGGCATGGACAACGTAGAAATACTGAACGAGCTGTATGCAGCAAGACTCATTTTGAAAAAGGCGTTAATCGATCTGGACAGCCAGCTGCATATGACGGATCTTGGCTCGGATCGAATTGTGACGATTATAACGACCATGGAAGGGGAGTATGGAGTCGAAGCAGCTAAGCTGCGAATGAGTCATATTCTTGAGAAGCTGTCCGATATCGCTTATAGGGAGTATAAGATTTCGGTCACTGCAGCATTCGGAGATGCGTTCACGACTATTCTTGACGTTAGCCACTCCTATGAGCAAGCGAAACAAACGATCGAGTATGCCGAGTTTAACAGCAAAAAGAGCTTCGTATGGTTTACGGACTCCAGGCTTGAAACAGCGACATATTATTATCCAATGGACATTGAGCAGCGCTTGATTAGCACCATTCGTGCGGGAGATTCGGATGAGGCAAAGCGGATGGTTCATTCGGTTATGAATATTAATATGGAGAATAAGCAGCTATCTATCGAGATGAAGCAGCAGCTGATCGGCGAACTGAAGGGTACGCTGCTTAAGCTGCTGGACCAGAAAACGTTCATGGAATCCGATATGCTGCATGCGTTGAAAAATCAAATCATCGGCATTCAAGCTTCTAATCCAATGGCGGCTATTCAGGAGGAGATCATCGGTATTGTAGAAGCATTATGCAGCGTCATCAACAGTAAAAAAAATCATGTTCATATTCAAACCGTCGAGGAAATTAAGCAGTTTATTGCTGAGGCTTATGGCGACTCTGAGATGACCTTATACCGCATTGCAGAGCGGGTGGAGCGGCCGGAGAAATACATTTCACAATTGTTCAAAGAGGTTACGGATATAAATGTCTCTGACTATTTGGAGATGATTCGTATAGAGCAGGCTTCCTCCTTATTACGGACGAACGCTTATACTGTTGATGAAATCGCTGCTCGCGTCGGGTACAACAGCTCTCATTCGTTCCGAAGAGCCTTTAAGCGAGTCATGGGCGTTGCGCCAAGCTCATATCGACAATCGATCGAAGTGTAAGCGTTCAGCGCAGTTACCGATAAGGAGAGGGTTTGAATGAAGAAAAGAATCGCAGGCCTATCTGCGCTTATACTTCTTGTAGTTTTACTGCTTGCCGCGTGCTCGCAAAGCAATGAGCCAGCTCATACGGATGCTGCACCGCTTACTTCCTTAGACAAGCCGGTCGAGATTAATGTTTTCGCTCAGCAGGATACCAGCATCGATTTGAAAACAAATGATTTTACGAGGCTGCTTGAACATAAATTTAATGTCAAATTTAATTGGGACATTATTTCGATGGACGGCGCGAAGGAGAAACGGCAAATTTCACTTGCAAGCGGCGATTTTCCTGATGCTTATATTTTAACGGCCTACATTGACCAGTTCACACAATCCGACTTGTTGAAGTATGGCAAGCAAAGCGTGTTTCTGCCGTTAAATGAGCTTATAGAGCAATATGCGCCGAACATTAAAGCCGCGATGGAGAAAGATCCGAAGCTTAAAGCTTTGAATACAGCTCCTGATGGCAATATTTATGGGCTTGTTGCTTATAGTGAATGCTTCCACTGCTCCTATCCAAACAAAATGTGGGTAAACACGAAGTGGCTTCAGCGATTAGGGCTTGATATGCCAAAAACGACAGCCGAATTTAAAGAGATGCTGAGAGCGTTCAAGCAAAACGACCCGAACGGAAATGGTTTATTGGATGAAGTTCCGCTGAGCGGCTCGACGGAAGATTTTGGCGTTCATATTGTTCCTTATTTGATGAATGGCTTCATTTATGATGACGACCGCAATTATTTGTATATGAATAATGGGAAGGTGGATACAGCGGCCAATAAGCCGCAATGGAAGGAAGGGATTGCTTATATTAAGTCACTTTATGATGAGGGCTTAATTGATCCGGGAGCCTTTATTCAAAATGCCGAGGCGCTAAAAAAAGCTGGAGACAATGCAAATGCTGATATTCTCGGCGCAGCTGCAGCCATGCATCCTGCTATCTTCGTGAGTGAGCGAACGAAGGATTATGCACCGCTGCCGCCGCTTGCGGGGCCGTATGCTTCCTATGCTACCTTTGCCAGCGGCGGCATATCACCGGGAGCTAAATTTGTCATTACGAATAAGGCGAGCAAGGAAGCGCAAATTGCCTTAATTCGAATGGTTGACTACATGTACACGCCGGAAGGACAAACGCTAGCGCAATCGGGTCTTGAAGGCGTAGGCTGGCGAAAGCCGACAGCTGGTGAGGCTGCGCTTGGTGAAGGGCTGGAGCCCAAATTTGCAACGCTGATCCCCATCGAAAGCACTGAGCAAAAGAACACCGGCTGGAGCGGGATGGCGCATTTCTATATGCCAAGAGATTATCGAGACAGCTGGGTCGCAAGCAAAGACATATACGCGCCCGACGGCTATGAGCGAAGGCTTATTGAAGCGACTCTGCTGTATGAGGGACATGAGCCTGACGAAATGTTTCCGGTGTGGAACATTTGGCTTGATTCGGCACAAGCGGATGAAGTGGGGATGCTGAGCACAAATTTGATGAATTACATTGATCAAAGCATGCTTCAATTTATTACCGGGAACTTGGATTTGGATAGGGATTGGGATACCTATGTGAGCGGACTGGAGAATATGCAGGTTGATCGTTTTATTGAAATCATGCAAAAAGCATATGACCAAAACAAACCTATGCACTAGAAATGCATAAGAAAGAACCCGACTGCCCAAGCAGTCGGGTTTTTTTGGCGTTTATTAGCAGCAATCCTGAAAATTGTACGCCGCTGCGGCGATTTGCCCCCTGAAAACAGGGGTTATTGTACGTTAAAAGACGCAAATGTACCTGTTTGGATAATGTGGATTTCTACTATGATCATCGTATAGAAAGCGCTGTCATTTCATCGGCCATTAGCTACCTAGGGGGGATTGTTCTGGAAAAAGAGATTGTATTGAATAACAAGCTGTTGAAGCAAAAGAGCAAGCGCAGCCTTGCGGATGAAGCGAGCAGAAGCTTCAAGAAGCATTGGCAGCTGTACCTTATCATTATACCGCCTGTATTGTTTTTTCTTATTTTTAAATATTACCCGATGCTGAATGCGGTGCTTGCCTTTAAGGATTACAACGTCATCAAAGGCATTTGGGGCAGCGAATGGGTCGGGCTCAAAAACTTCAGGCTTTTTTTTGAAAATCCGATGTTCTGGACTCTGGTCAAGAACACCATATACGTCAGCGGTTATTTATTGCTCGCGGGGTTTCCGATTCCAATTATTTTGGCATTGATGCTTAATGAAGTGCGAAATGGCCGTTTCAAACGGCTTGTACAGCTGGTCACCTTCGCTCCTTATTTCATATCTACAGTCGTTATGGTTTCGATCATTATGATGTTTCTGGCGCCGCGGCTTGGCTTTGTGAATGTGGCGCTCCACTACTTCGGCATGGATTCAGTCAACTTCCTTGGTGAAGCCAGCATGTTCCGATCGATCTTTGTCTGGTCGGATATTTGGCAGACGGCTGGTTATTCCGCGGTCATTTATTTAGCGGCGCTTGCGGGCATCGATCCTACGCTTTATGAGGCTGCCAAAGTGGATGGCGCTTCGCGATTTCAGAAAATCGTCCACGTTGATTTGCCGGGCATTTTGCCGACGATTACGATCATTCTCATTTTAAATGTAGGCAGCGTAATGGCGATTGGCTTCGAGAAAATTTATTTGCTGCAAAATCAGCTCAATATCGTTAATTCCGAAATAATCGCCACATACGTGTACAAAATTGGGCTCTTAAATGCCAATTACAGCTTCGCTACAGCGGTAGGCTTGTTTAATTCATTCATCAATCTCTTGCTGCTGTTCACGGTTAACGGTTTGGCCAAACGGTTTATGAAATCAAGCATTTGGTAAAAGGGGAGTGCGCCTATGGCATCAACGAAGATAGCATCGCAGGCACCAATCAGACAAACGATTAAGGATTCAACAGGCGATAAGATTTTTTTGTTCATTATTTATGCCATATTGGCGGTTGTGTTGATCGCGGTTATTTATCCGCTCATTTATATTATCAGCAGCTCGATCAGCAGCCCGGCAGCCGTTACTTCAGGCCGTGTCTGGCTGTGGCCTGTTGATATTTCCTTTAAGGGCTTTAAGGTTCTGTTCGATACGCCTGAAATTATGAGAGGGTACGGGAACTCGCTATTCTATACCGCAGCAGGAACGTTAATCAGCGTAACGCTTACGGTCATGATTGCGTATCCGATGTCGCGCAAATCCTTTTTTGGCCGCAGCGTCATTATGATGCTCATTACGTTCACCATGCTCTTCAGCGGCGGTTTGATTCCGACGTACATGGTGGTGAAGGAGTTTGGCATGATCGATTCGCGGTGGGCGCTGCTCATTCCGAATGCCGTTTGGGTATGGCAGGTCATTATTGCACGCTCCTTCTTCCAGTCGTCCATTCCAGATGAATTGTTTGAAGCAAGCGAGATCGATGGCTGCAGCGACATCAGATTTATGCGAAGCGTGGTTATTCCGTTATCCAAGCCCATTCTTGCGGTGCTTTTCCTAATGTACGGCGTAGGTCAATGGAATGCCTACTTCGATGCCTTAATCTATCTCAAATCAGCGAAGTTGTTTCCGCTTCAACTCGTTCTGAGGAGCATCATCATTATGAACAACAGCGCAAGCGTAACGGATGCCTTGAAGCAAGTGGAAAGGCAGCAGCTGTCAGAGCTGCTTAAATATTCGCTGATCGTAGTAGCTACGCTGCCGGTTCTTATTATTTATCCTTTCGTACAGCGCTATTTCGTACAAGGGATGCTTGTTGGCTCAGTCAAAGGCTAACCGGAAAGAGGCAGAGACTACACCGGTTTGGATGAGAGGAGGTGGTTCATTTGTAGTGTAATTGCAATACAAAAGTATGGCACAAATCGAAAAAGGGAGCGATACATTTGAAAAAGAGACTCGTAAGTTTGCTCGCAATCATGCTGATGATCAGCTTGGTGCTTGCCGCGTGCTCGAATAATAAAGGAACTTCCAACACTAATAAGGCAACAAATACGCCAAAGGAACAATCGGAAGAGACGGGAGCAACCGCACCGGTTGAAATTACGATATTTGCGGTACAAGAGCCGAATATCGATATGGCAACGAATAAATTTACCAAATTTGTAGAAGAGAAATTCAACATCAAACTTAAATTTGAAACGACACCTCCGGATGGCGCGAAGGAAAAACGTCAAATTTCATTAGCGAGCGGAGATTACCCGGATGCGTATATGCTTCCTGGCTACATTGATCAATTCACACAGGCTGATGTTGTGAAGTATGGAAAACAAGGGGTGCTGGTGCCTCTGAACGATCTGATCGAGCAATATGCGCCAAACATCAAAGCAGCCATGGAAAATAACTCTGACTTAAGAGCGTTCAACACGGCACCCGATGGAAATATTTACGGACTTGTCGCTTACAGCCAGTGCTTCCACTGCTCGTATCCGAACAAAATGTGGTTGAATACGAAATGGCTGGATAAATTGCAGCTGGAAATGCCCAAAACGCCTGAAGAGTTTAAAACTGTATTGAAAGCATTCAAAACACAAGATCCAAACGGCAATGGCATTGCTGATGAAGTGCCGCTCAGCGGTTCAATTGAGGATTTTGGCGTACGCGTCATTCCATTCCTCATGAATGGTTTTGTCTATGACGATGACCGGAATTACTTGAATCTAACCAATGGCAAAGTAGAGTCGGCTGCGCTTAAGCCGGAATGGAGAGAAGGCTTAACGTATATTAAATCGTTATACGATGAAGGCTTAATCGATCCGGGTGCCTTTGCACAAAATGCGGAAGCTTTCAAAAAGATTGGCGAAAATGGCGATGCTCAAATTTTGGGCGCTGGCGCCGGCATGCATCCTGCTATATTCGTAAACATCGATGTAGGCAACAAAAACTCAGCTGATTATAACCCCGTACCTCCGCTTACAGGACCACATGGCTCGTTCGCGACTCATGATGGCGGCGGCGTTGCGCCGGGAGCAAAATTTGTAATCACAAATAAAGCATCTGAAGAACAAAAAATTGCGCTTATTAAATTGGTGGATTACATGTTTACAGAAGAAGGACAAACGAATGGCGCTTCCGGCATGGAAGGCATCGACTGGAGAAAGCCGAAGGAAGGCGAAGTAGCGCTTGGAGAAGGCGTTACACCGAAGGTAGCAACGATTCCTGCGGTTGAAGGCGAAGCCCCTCGTAATGCAGGCTGGAGCGGAACGGCTCACTTCTACATGCCAAGGGAATACCGAGACAGCTGGGTTCAAGGTACGGATATTTATGATTCCGCCAACTATGAGCGCAGACTGTATCAAGCGACGCTGCTGTACCAAGGCCATGAGCCGAAGGAGCTTTTCCCATTGTGGGCGATTTGGATTGATTCAGCGGAAATCGATGAGGCAAGCATTTTGCAAACAAACATTAAGTCGTTTATTGAGCAAAATGCGCTTCAATTCATTACCGGAAATAAATCGCTTGAGAAGGATTGGGACGGTTACGTGAAGGGACTCAAGGATCTGAAAATCGATCGTTATCTTGAAATTTTGCAAAAAGCATACGACCAATCATTTAAATAATAGTGATTTCAAAGGATCAGGTTCTTTATTGCGAGATAAAAGCCTGATCCTATTTCATAAACAAAGGAGCTAAATAATGACGCAAATAATGAAGAAATCACGTTTGTGGCTGCTAATCGTTGTGATGATTACAGCGCAGCTGGGAATCGTGATACCAAAAACAGATGTTGCGGAGGCGGCGAATAATGGATTAGCTGCGAAGCCATATATGGGCTGGAGCAGCTACAGCTTGCAGGTTTATACGGGCAATGGGCAGTGGATTAACGCAGACAATATTAAGGCACAATCGGATGCAATGCATGAGAAACTTCAGCCTTATGGCTACGAGTATATTAATATCGATGCGGCATGGAATGGCGGAATGGACGAGTATGGGCGGCCAATTCCGAGTACAACTTTATATCCAAATGGCTTTCAAGAGGTGATTGATTACGTCCATGCGAATGGGCAAAAGATCGGCTTGTATGGCATTCCAGGTTTATCGCCGCAAGCGTATGATCAGGATCTGCCGATCTATGGCGCTCCGGGCTGCTCGATGAAGGACATCGCGGCTCAGCCGATTCAGGAGTCGGATTATTGGGGGCTTGGCTACAAAATAGATTTCAGCCAGCCATGCGCGCAGAGCTACATAAATTCAATTGCCGACCTTTATGGAGAATGGGGAATCGACTTTTTGAAATTTGACAGCGTGACGCCAGGCTCAGGTATTTCTGACCTTTCGCTGGATGCGCGTGACGATGTAAAGGCTTGGTCGCAGGCGCTGGCTCCCCACCAAATTTGGCTGGAGCTTTCCTGGGCGCTTGATATCAAATACATCGATTACTGGAAGCAGTATGCAAACGGATGGCGTGTGGACTGGGACATCGAATGCTACTGCAGCAACGGGGGTTTAACGGCTTGGCCTAATATCGCTAGATTATTCCCGAAAGCAGAGCAGTTCTGGCGTCATGCAGGTCCAGGCGGCTGGAATGATTTTGATTCATTGAATATCGGAAATGGAACAATGGATGGCATCACGAAGGACGAGCGGATGTCGGCGATGTCGTTCTGGGCGATTTCATCGGCGCAATTATACATCGGCAATGACATGACAAAGTTGGACGATTACGGCATCGAGCTGTTGACGAATGAAGAAGTAATCGCGGTCAATCAGGCTGGCAGGCCGGGGCATCCTGTATCGACAGCGACGGAGCAGCAGGTGTGGTATGCGAATAATGGTGACGGAAGCTATACGGTGGGATTCTTTAATCTCGGAAGCTCTGCTGCGACGGTTAACGTGAATTGGAGTGATATTGGCATCACCGGTCCAGCCACTGTCCGTGATCTGTGGAGCCATGAGGATTTGGGCTCATTTGCGACTGGATACAGTGATGAAAATTTGGCTTCGCATGCTTCGAGGTTGTTCAAGGTAGTGGCACAGGATGGAACAGCAGCTGCTAATGACGACGATACCGGAATGAAATATTCGGGCCATTGGGTTCGCAACGGCGGGCAGGAGCTAGTCGGAGACAAGCAAAATCTCATTATTGATGTAAGGGATAACACAGCGCTAAACAGCAGTATTAGCCCATCTGCGGCAAGCTTCAATAAGAAGGCTTCGGAGCAGTCTGATGCTGCGACGGTGATGACGCTGAACGGAAATACACTGAATAGTATCACTAACAATGGAACGGTACTGGTGTCTGGTACGGATTACACCGTATCAGGTGATACCGTTACGATTAAAAAAGAGTATCTAGCAGCAAGACAGGCAGGCATTACGAATTTAACGTTTGCGTTTAGCGGCGGGGCATCACAGACCTTTGCCATAACCGTAACCGACACGACAATAAGGGATAGTAGGGTTACTCCTGCAACAGTGAGTTTTGATAAGAAGCTGTCCTCTCAAGCTGATATTACGCTGACGACCTCGTTAAACGGCAATGAATTAACGGGCGCTGCGCATGAAGGAAACGCTTTGGCAATCGGCACGGACTATACTGTTTCGGGAAGCCAGCTGACGATTAAGAAGGAGTATCTAGCGGGGCTTCCTATGGGAACGACGGCTTTAACCTTCTCATTCAGTGCAGGAGCGGAGCAGCATGTTTCCTTAGTCGTAAGGGATACATCTGAAGGCGGGTCGATTTCCATCAATGATGACCATCCGTCTATTGTCTATACAGGCGGCTGGAACCGCAGCTATAACCGCGGACTTGGCGATTATATGGATGATGTGCATTATGCGGAGGCGAACAACAACGATTATTTTGAGTATACGTTTACGGGAACGGGCATTGAATTCATTACCGAGCTGGATCCTTCACAAGGCGAAATAGACATCTATATGGACAACGTATTCCAGCGAACGATCAGTACCTACAACATCGGAAGGCTGGCACAGCAGCCAGTATTCAACATAACAGGATTCACTAACGGAACCCACACGCTTAAAGCGGTGAAGAAGTCCGGTTACTTCCTGCTGCTTGATAAGCTGAGAATTAGTGTGCCGGATTTAATTAGCGCGAGCAGTGGAATGTTTGATAAGGCTGATGGGCAGCAGGCTGATTTTACTCTTTCGACAACAGTCGATGGAAGCAGCCTAAGCAGTATTGCAGGCGGTTCAGGAGCCTTGATAGCGGGCACGGATTATACGGTTGTTGGCAATGTGGTGACGTTTAAAAAGGAATATTTGGCGGCACAGCCTCTTGGGACTGCGAGCTTGATCTTTACCTTTGATGGCGGAGCGACACAGACGCTGGCGATTGCTGTAAGTGATTCATCTGCTGCTAACAGCACAATTAACCCAGTCACAGCCAGCTTTAATAAGAAGGCAGATATGCAAGCAGATATCGCAACAACGTTAACGCTGAATGGAAATACGCTTGCCGGTATTTCGAATGGCACAACGACGTTGGCGGCAGGCAGCGATTATATCGTTTTGGACGATACAGTCACGATTAATAAAGCGTATCTGGCATCATTGCCGCTCGGCATGGTGAATCTAAGCTTTAGCTTTGATCACGGAATGGCACAGAACCTATCGATTGTCGTAAGTGATACGACAGGTCAGAACAGCACAATGGTCCCAAGCGCATTAAGCTTCGACAAAAGAGCGAATGCACAAGCAGATATTTGGACGAAGCTCACCTTTAACGGAAACAGCTTGAGCGGTATTGCTGATGGTGCGGCGGCTTTGCAGGCAGGCGTCGATTTTCAGTTGTCGGGCGACCAGCTTACGATTAAGAAGGAATTCCTTGCGGCCAAGCCAAATGGAATGACCAATCTGACGTTGTCTTTTAGCGGTGGAGCCGCGCAAATACTGGCTATCGCAGTAAGCGATACGTCTAGAGGCCGCTATGTATCTATTAATAATGATGATAGCGGAATCTCTTATAAGGGTGCATGGCAGCATGGCAGAAACCGTGGATTAGGCGATTACAAGGATGATGTCCATTACACGGAGGCGAACAACGATTATTTTGAATATCGGTTTGAGGGAACAGGCATTGAGATCGTAACGGAGAAGGATTCCTCGCAAGGGGATATCGATGTTTATGTGGATGACGTGTTTAAGCAAACGATCAGCACGTACAATACTAGCCGGCAAATTAGGCAGACGGTTTATAGTATTGAGGGATTGTCTGAAGGAACACATAAGATTAAGGTCGTTAAGAAATCCGGGTATTATATGCTGTTAGACCAATTACAGTTTAGAATTGCAGATATGATTAGTCCGGATGCTGCAAGCTTTGACAAGACGGTACAAGTCGATGTAACGACAACGCTTAGTATTGATGGTAGCAATCTGCTTGGTATTGCGAATGGTGCTGCAACGCTTGCAGCGGGCAGTGATTACACAATATCCGGTAGTGTGATTACAGTTAAAAAAGAATATCTTGCCGCACAGCCGGATGGAGCGTTGAGCTTAGCCATTTCCTATAAAGGCGATTATCAAAATGACCTGCACGCTACGGAGACGGATGGCGACTATGTTGAATATTCGTTTACTGGAACCGGCATAACATTAATTGCGCCGATGTCAGCTTCTCAAGGTGACATAGACATCTATGTTGACGATGTATTTAAAGAAACGGTAAGCGCGCATCATGCGAGCAGACTGACCCAGCAAGCGGTATACAGCATATCTGGGTTAGCAAATGGCGCTCATACGATTAAGGCGGTTAAAAAATCCGGCGAGTATATGTTGGTGGATGGTGTGAAGTTTGAGGTGAATGCGGCGACAGTGCCATCGGCAACACCGTCAGCAACGCCAACGTCAACAGCATCACCGTCAGCAACACCAACGGCAACGCCGGAAGAAACAATAGCGCCGACGCCGTCGGCAACACCAACGATAACACCAACATCGGCACCCGTAACCACGAATGCTCCAGCTAAGGAGCTCATCACGATTGATGTTGAAAATGCTGCTAGGGTTGTAATCACGCGTACGACACAAGCGGATGGCAAGAAAACGGATGATGTACCTATTACAGTTGATCAAGCGCAAAAAGCTGTAAACAGCGTCACAGCAGCGGGACACAAATTGGTTACGATCACGATTCCTGATACGAAGGATGAAGTAACGCTAACTTCTGTCACTCTGCCGAAGGAAGCAAAAAAAGTGTTCGCAGATGCAAAAATTGATTTAGGCATATCGACAGAAAACGTTAAGATAATGGTGGCTAGCGGTTTGCTTCAGTCATCACTGGAGGATCTGTTCATTCGTTTTACACCGGTTAAGGAGGAAGCGAAGAAGCAGGAAATTGCGGGTCGAGCGAATAAAGAAGCGATGTTAAGGATCGTTGCAGGAAATAAAGAGGCATCTATAATAGGCCGTCCGATGAACATTGAAACGAATTTGCCAAAAGGCAATGTAACCCTCATTTTGCCTTTGAAGGATGTGAAGCTGAGCGAAGCAGACCGGAAGGACCTGGCTGTATATATCGAGCACAGCGACGGAACGAAGCAGCTGCTGAAGGGCATTATCGTACCGTTTAACGACAAGGGCGAGATGGGCCTTCAATTCACAGTCGACAAATTCAGTCTTTTTTCACTCGTCCATGTGGAGGGCTTAGCCGATTCTAGCTTGGGTACCGCTTATATGAATGGTTATAAGGATGGTACATTTAGGCCGGAAAACAAGATTACCCGTGCTGAGATGGCGGTTATTCTGTCAAGAATCGTTAAGCAGGTAGCAACTGAGGCGGACATTCCTTATAATGATGTTCTCGCAGGCAATTGGGCGAAGGATGCGATTTCGAAAGTAACAAAAATGGGCTTAATGCAAGGGTATGAAGATGGAACGTTTGGTGCTGAAAAAGCAATGACACGCGCTGAAATGGCGAAGCTTATATCCACGCTTATCGGTGTTGCACCAAAGGCTGGAGCAGGTTTTACCGATATTTCGACTCATTGGGCGAAGGCAGCTATTCTAAATGTGCAAGCCGCTGGAATCACTAATGGTTATGCGGATGGAAGCTTTAAGCCAAATAACGCGCTGACGCGTGCAGAAGCAGTCAGCATGATCAACAAAGTACTCGGCAGAGGCAATCTAGTCGGCGTAACCTCATCCCCGTGGAAGGATGTTGCTAGCAATCATTGGGCTTATGGCGATATTTTAGCGGCGTCGGTTAAGTAGCAGAGAGAGGGTGTCCAAAAAGAGTTAAACTCGCTGAAGAGATATTTCGATTTAATTAAAAACCATAAAAATATTGAAAAAATGGCGTCACAGGAACTTATTCCAGTGCCGCCATTTTTCTTTTTTGGTCTATGTATGTTTGTTTAAATAAATGGTAGGCGAGCGAATTTCTGCGTCTGCTTGAGGTGGGAAATGGTGCTGTAAGCACGCATAGGTTCTTACAGCGAGAGAAAAGGTTAGGTTTGTTGTCTTTAAGAACAAATATGCGCTTACAGACTTGCGGCAGCGTTTGTTCGAGGTGGAAATGGAGCAGTAAGCACGCATAGGTTCTTACAGCGAGAGAAAACGATAGGTTTGTTATCTGTAAGAACAAATATGCGCTTACAGAGTTACGGCAGCGTTTGTTCGAGGTGGAAATCTCGCTGTAAGCACGTATAGGTTCTTACAGCGAGAGAAAAGGCTAGGTTTGTTGTCTGTAAGAACAAATATGTGCTTACAGAGTTACGGCAGCGTTTGTTCGAGGTAGGAATGGAGCAGTAAGCACACATAGGTTCTTACAGCGAGAGAAAAGGCTAGGTTTGTTGTCTGTAAGAACAAATATGCGCTTACAGAGTTACGGCAGCGTTTGTTCGAGGTAGGAACTCTCGCTGTAAGCACACATAGGTTCTTACAGCGAGAGAAAAGGTTAGGTTTGTTGTCTGTAAGAACAAATATGCGCTTACAGAGTTACGGCAGCGTTTGTTCGAGGTGGGAATGGAGCAGTAAGCACGTATAGGTTCTTACAGCGAGAGAAAAGGCTAGGTTTGTTGTCTGTAAGAACAAATATGTGCTTACAGAGTTACGGCAGCGTTTGTTCGAGGTAGGAACTCTCGCTGTAAGCACACATAGGTTCTTACAGCGAGAGAAAAGGTTAGGTTTGTTGTCTGTAAGAACAAATATGCGCTTACAGAGTTACGGCAGCGTTTGTTCGAGGTGGAAATCTCTCTGTAAGCATGCATAGGTTCTTAAAGCGAGAGAAAAGGCTAGGTTTGTTGTCTGTAAGAACAAATATGCGCTTACAGAGTTGCGGCAGCGTTTGTTCGAGGTGGAAATGGAGCTGTAAGCACACATAGGTTCTTAAAGCTGAAGAAAAGGTTAGGTTTGTTGTCTGTAAGAACAAATATGCGCTTACAGAGTTACGGCAGCGTTTGTTCGAGGTGGAAATGGAGCAGTAAGCACGCATAGGTTCTTACAGCGATAGAAAAGACTAGGTTTGTTGTCTGTAAGAACAAATATGTGCTTACAGAGTTGCGGCAGTGTTTGTTCGAGGTGGAAACGGAGCTGTAAGCACGCATAGGTTCTTACAGCGAGAGAAAAGGCTAGGTTTGTTGTCTGTAAGAACAAATATGCGCTTACAGAGTTACGGCAGCGTTTGTTCGAGGTGGAAATGGAGCAGTAAGCACACATAGATTCTAACTTTTGGGACAGCCCCTTCTGTTATTTGGGGATAAAATGGCGGCAGCTGATTATAGAGAGGCTGCCCTCTAGGTATTTAGATGCCATTTTCCAGACTGCCCCTCTAAGCGCAAATAACCTCGTTAACCATCATTTGACGTGGTTTGTCTCGGGTTTTCTTGTTTTTGCACCTTATAGTGGTTTTTGAACAAATGGTAAAGGAGGCGTATAGTGGTTAATAGTGTAAATGACACGGAAATTGCAAAGCAAGGCAGACTGGAGGTTGCCGAGTATGGAACCATGGAAGCGTACCATGTGGATTTTATGGTTCGGCGTTCTTTTTTGCAGCTCAAGCTATACGATGTCCGTACCGTTCCTGCCGCTATTTCTGTTCGATTTGGGGGTGCCGGAAAGCTCCGTCAACCTATGGGCTGGAATTGTGCATTCCTCAGCTTTCCTCGTCGGAGCAGTGATGGCTCCCTTATGGGGGATGCTTGCAGACAAGTATGGGAAGCGGAAAATGGTCATACGAGCAGGACTCAGCCTAGCTATTATTTATGCGCTGATCGCTTTTGTGCAAACGCCATGGCAGCTCGTCGGTGTGCGAATGCTGCATGGTTTTGTGGGTGGATTTGTTCCAGCATCGATGTCGATCGTAGCATCAGTTGCACCGAAGGAGAAGCTTGGCTGGAGCCTTGGCATGATGCAAGCGGGTACGATGACTGGCGGTATTCTCGGACCATTATTCGGCGGGCTGTTGGCTGAAGCATTTGGACTTCGCAGATCCTTTGTTGTCGCTGCGTTTATTATTTTAGCTGCGACAGTGGCGGTTATTGTATGGGTGAGGGAAGGAAAAGCGGACACATCTGAAGGGGCAGCGACCGGAACCAAAAAAGAAAAGCCAATCACTTATCGGATGGCTTTTCGCAATCGTGCACTCATGAGTATGCTGCTGCTGCTCGTTATCGTTCAGCTATCGATTAATATGATACAGCCGCTCATTACCCTTCATATTGCCAAGCTGCAAGGGGGGCTGCAAGGAGCGGAGCTGTCAGCTGGTTTTGTGCTCTCGCTTATTGGAATAGCAGGCATTTTGGCATCGCCAGTTTGGGGAAGGCTTGGTGAGAAGAAGGGTTTCTACCGGATTCTCGTCGTATGCCTGTTCTGCGCGGGATCGATCATTAGCATGCAGTTTTTTGTACAACAATTATGGCTTTTCGCTATCGTGCAATTCGTATTCGGTTTATTTATGGCTGGCATAGCGCCTATCGTCAATACGCTGGTTGTCCAAAGCACAGATGAGCAGTTTAGAGGCAGATCATTTGGGCTAACAACAAGCGCGAATCAGTTCGGTGCGATGCTTGGTCCGCTCATCGGAGGTTTGTTAGGCCTGGCCGTAGGCATCCACTGGATCTTTGTCGCCACGGGGATGATTATGGCTGCAGCCGGCGTAAGCGTATGGATAAAGCGGAGACATGAGATGGTGAAAACGAAGATAGCCTATCGAGCGTAACTCGGAGAAGAGTGAATAAATAGGCAGCACAAGCCAGGCGGAGTCTAGGGGAAAGCGCTCTAGTTCCTCTTGGCTTTCGTTGTAAATAATAGGAAATGTTCGTTTCTATTTAAACAAAAGTCTGTTATTCTACTGAAGAATAGAACTTTGGACTGAGGAGTGAGCTGCTATCAAGCCGGTTACTGTATATGATATTGCTAGGGAAGCGAACGTCTCAGTAGCCACTGTGTCGCGCGTCATTAATAATACGGCTCCGGTAAAAAAGTCAACCAGAGAGCGAGTTATGGAGTTAATTGCGAAACATCAGTTTCAGCCGAATGCCATTGCAAGAAGCCTGTTTAAGAAGGAAACGGGAATGATTGGCGTTATTTTGCCAGATATTACGAACCCTTTTTTTCCAGAGGTTTTGTCAGGCTTGGATCAAGAAGCGCGCAGCAAAGGCTACACTTTTTTTCTATGCGATACGGTATCAACGAACGGAGATTCAGCAGAGCAATATGTGCGGGAGTCGCAATATTTGAGTATTCTGATGGAGAAGCAAGTAGACGGCATTGTGATGATAGGCGGTCGAATTAACCTTGCTAAGCCAAGCAAAGATCTTGTAAGCGAAGTGGTTGAAGCTAGTAAACGCGTGCCGCTGCTGCTCATTAACGGCAATCTCCCCGGTGAAGGGATGACTCGTGTGTATGCCGATGAGCTGGAGGGCGCAGAGCTTGCGACACAGCATTTGATTGACTTAGGACATACGGATATTGCATTTGTTGGCGGGTACAAAAACATGTCCAACACGATTCAGCGTACTCGCGGTTTTGTGAAAACGATGGAGAAAAACGGAGTCCAAACTCGCAAGGAATGGATACGCGATGGCGGTTTTTCCGTTGAAGCGGGTAAGAAGCTAATGCATCAACTGCTGGAGCTGCCCGAGCGACCAACTGCTATATTTTGCGCGAACGATTTAGTAGCTATCGGCGTTATGAAAGTTGCTCACAAAGCAGGGCTTCGCGTACCGCAGGACCTATCGCTGATTGGGTTTGACGATATTCCTTATGCCTCGAACAGCATTCCAGAATTAACGACGATTTCTCTAAAATGTTATGAGGTAGGCCGGAACGCAGCGGAGCTGCTCCACCTAATGATTACGAAAAACAAAGTGAATAAGAGCACCAAATTAAGGCCGGAGCTCGTTGTAAGGGAGTCTACAGCTCCACCTTCAAAGCAAAATAATGCTTAGAATTGCGCTTTTAAATAATTATTGACAACGCTTACAATGTTGAATACAATCAAAATGTGAAAAGATAACAAGGTGTCACCTACAATAATGTAACCCGTTACATTTACAGCGAGATCGCTTCTTTCCAGAAGCTAACACATAAATACACATCAGCGAACCGTACAGAATTGCGTTCTGTTTATCCCGGTCATGACGTGTATTTATTTTTATCTAAAAATGTAACGGGTTACATGAAACGGGTTACACATTTCGGGTTTTTAGTCTAATTCGTTGGAGGTTTTGACATGGTCATGGACATTGGAGCGAAAGCAGCCGTGCGATTTGATGCGGATGCCGTGAAGATTCAGGAAACCCCTCATATTTTGCTATGTGCCTCGCTGTTTTACTTCCGTATTCCAAGCGCGCTTTGGAAGGAGAGGATGGAGCAGCTGAAGGCATTTGGGTATAACAGCATCGATGTGTATTTTCCATGGAACTATCATGAAACAGCTGAAGGAGAATGGGATTTTAGCGGAGAGCGTGACATTGCCGCATTCCTGACAACGGCTGCCGAAGTAGGACTATACGTCGTCGCAAGACCTGGCCCCTACATTTGCTCGGAGTGGGATGGAGGGGCACTTCCGGCTTATCTGCTTACGAAGGGACTGAAGCTTCGCGATAACGATGCTGAATTCCTCGGCTATGTTTCCAAATGGTTTGATCACATCCTGCCTTTGCTAAAGCAGAACCAAGCAGGTGAGGGCGGAACGGTAATCGGTGTTCAACTGGATAATGAGCTCGATTTCTATGATTGTCATGACCCCAAAGGATATATTAGTGCACTGCGCGATATGGTGCTTGATCACGGAATAACCGTGCCGCTGTTCGCTTGTGCTGGTCAGGGCGGCTTGCTGCAAGCATCGGGGCTCGCAGAGGATGTGGTGCCGACCTGTAATTTCTATCCAGATAATCGGGAGGCTGAATTTGAAGACAAGGTGCTTCACTACAGTGGAACCTTAGCTAAACTAGGTTATCCGCTGCTCGTAACGGAGACGAACCGGGCACATTACCTCCTACGTAGATTGCTCTCCTGCGGCGCCAAGCTGCTCGGTCCGTATTTGCAGGTATCGGGAACGGATTTTGGCTTCACGAATGCGACGAACAATTGGGGCAAGCCGCTAGCGTTTATGACGTCGGACTATGATTTTGGCGGCATGATTTCTCCTGAAGGGCATATCCGCGGGGAAGCGTATGAAGGCAGGCTGCTTGGGCGGATGATTGCAGCTTACGGTACTCCGCTTGCTGAGGCAGAAAGCCAAGGCTTAAGCACGGATTGGAAGCTGATTGGACAAAGCGTTAGAGTTGTTGGCCCCTATGCCCTGCAGTTAAAGGGCGGCGGAAAACTCCTATTTGTTACGAATTTAGATGATCAAGATAAAGAACTAGCCATCGTGATGGAGAATGATACGAATACAAAAGCTGCGAGCAGCTTTAAGCTCAAATCGGGCAGGTCGCTGGCGCTGCCTTCTCAAGTTCCTCTACAGCATTGGGGAGTAGAAGGATCACTAGAGAGCTCGACAGCGGAGCTATATATGGCAGAAACAAATGATACAGGTGCAAGTCTCGCTTTTCATACAGAAGGTTATGGTGAAATTGTATTGCTGCTAGATGCAGCGGTGGATATGAAAGCTCTGAATGCAACTGTGGAAACGATAGAGGGAGGCAAGGTTAGGATCGCCTTTGAAGGTAAAGAAGATAGCGTCTGTTCCATTATTACTTCGGATGGGCATACGTTGAAGCTATTTATTACAGACAGAATGAAAGCGCTTTATTCAGAAGGGTTAAACGATGCTGATGACACCATTAATCATGGCAAGCCGCTCCATTACTCGGATCGCACTGAAATGGCTGCTGCTGAGTGGCGCCTAAATCTTTTTGATGCGGCATCACCTATGAATAAAAAGGATAAGAGAGGCCCATCCGCTTCAAGAAAAGCAGATTACTTAGAACAGCATGAAATTTACCGAGGGTATGCTTGGTATGAAGCGATGGTTCGACTGCCTGAAGACAAAGCGGTAAAAGGTATTCTTATTCGCTCAGGCAGTGATGTTGTGTCGCTGTATGCGGGAGGAGAATACGCGGGAACGGCAGTGGCTGGGGGAGGCAGTTCTTATCTTCATTTAAGCAATGGCCTACAAGATGGAAAGCTGCTTGCCAGAGTGGAGATATGGGGACATTCGAACTTTGACGATGCTAGGCTTCCCGGGCTTCGATTGCATGCGATGAAGGGGATTAAAGGACTGTCAGCCATTACAGAGGTTAGAGACCTTAGCCGTAACTGGAGTGTTTACCGGGCTGCGGATCGGATTTTGCGCAAGGAGCTGATCGAGTCGCCTGATAGCAGCATGTGGCCGATCGTTAACTTTGGCGGCTGGATGTCTCCTGATCATCCGGCTTTCGAATATTACCGAAAAACATTTCGTGCATCGGAATCAGCGGACTCGTGGACGCTGCATTTCCAAGGCATTCAATCGCTTGCTCGGCTCTTTGTAAACGGAAAGGAAATAGGCGAGGTGCATCCGTTTGATCCATACTTTAATATCTCTGAGCATGTGACGGCAGGGCAATTCGTAGAGCTTACTGTATTCGTTGAAAGAGTGCTTGGTTTACCATCCGGGCAGGTTTACTTGTATGAAGGCCAAGAGGCCGACAACTTTGCAGTTTATGCGGCAGAGGAGGAAGAGCTTCTGGAGCATGCGGTAAGCTTGCGGTCGCAAAGCGGAACAACTGAATTCCCCATCTCATTGGAGCCAGGAGAAACCGCATGGCTGTATGCGACTACCGTGAATTCGGAAGCAGGCAAAGGCTGGAGAGCGAAGGTTTCCGGCACTAGCCTTAAAATGACAGTGTTTCTGGAAGGAAGGATCGTTGGACGACTATGGCTGCCAAGCCAAGCGAGCAGGCCTGTCATGTCAGGCGGAAGCCCGGATTCCTTTTACTTGCCGGGAGCTTGGTATGAGGGTGGAGAAGGAAGCTTAACGATACTGCTGGAAGCGGTTGATCAAGAGAAGCAAGGGCGTTTGGAAGCAATTCAATTCATATCCGTCTAGCAATGACGACAAGGGGGAAGAAGGATGGAAACGACCATAGTCGAGCGGGCTCCCCAAAGGAAGCAGAAGCGAATGAGCAGCGGCAAGCTTAGACGATTTTGGAACAACAAAACGTTATTAATCATGTGTTTGCCGGCCATCGCTTTCTTTCTTATATTCGCTTACTTGCCGATGCCCGGCTTGTATCTAGCTTTTATTAATTACAACTACTCCGATGGCATCTTCAAAAGCCCGTTTGTTGCATTTGACAACTTTCGCTTTCTCGTCATGAATGGTGATCTATGGCGGCTCTCATTTAATACGGTAGCTTACAATTTGGTATTCATCGTGCTGGGAAATGTCATGCAAATTTTTGTAGCTATTCTACTGAATGAGATTCGGCGCAAATGGTTCAAGAAGATCACGCAAACGCTTATGTTTTTACCTCACTTTATATCAGCCGTTCTAATCGGGCTTATCGCCTACAACATCTTGAGCTATGACTACGGCTTATTGAACAGCTTGCTGGAATCGTTAGGCATGGAGCCTGTCAAAACCTATTCTGATCCGAAAATATGGCCGTTTATCATCGTACTCACCTACCTATGGCAGTCCACTGGATACGGTTCGATCATTTATTTTGCAGCCATCATGGGGCTGGACAACGAAATTATCGAAGCATCCGAAATTGACGGCGCCAATGCCTTTCAACGCATTATTTACATCGTGCTTCCTTGGCTAAAGCCAACCTTCATCATCTTGATGCTGTTCTCGCTCGGCGGCATTCTTAAAGGCAACTTCGGTTTGTTTTTCAACTTAGTAGGCGCAAATAACACAGCCTTATATCCAACAACGGATATTATCGAGACTTACGTATTCCGTGCCCTGATGACAAACTTCAACTTCTCACTTGGCAGCGCAGTAAGCTTATATCAATCCTTGTTCGGTTTTGTAGTCGTCTTAACAGCCAACTGGCTTGTGAAGAAGGCCTCGCCTGAAAACTCGTTATTTTAGGAGGTGTCACATATGGAAAATAGGGATGAATCACGCAGCATTCGGACAGATATAAGTGGCATCATCGTCAAAGGTTTTGGTTATCTTTTCATTACATGTTTTTCGATATGCTGTTTATTACCCTTCTTGCTAGTGCTTGGCACCTCACTGACAGCAGAAGGCACGATTAAGAAGTACGGCTTCAACTTGTGGCCGCGCGATTTTAGCACCTTTGCCTACAAAATCGTGTTCGAAAACCCCGATCTCATTATTGGCTCCTACCTTGTCACGATGGGAATCACCATTGTTGGAACGGTCTTTGGTCTCTTCCTCGTGGCGATGACGGGTTATGCACTGCAGCGCCCAGACTTCGGCTATCGAAATGGCATTTCGTTTTTCATTTATTTCACGACGCTGTTCTCCGGCGGTCTTGTGCCCTTTTACTTGCTGATGACGCAATATTTGACGCTGAAGGACAATTATCTTGCTATCCTTCTTCCGGGACTGCTTAGTCCCTTTCTCATCATCATGATGAAAAGCTTCGTTCGTTCAATCCCGCATGCCATTACCGAATCAGCGAAGATCGATGGAGCAGGCGACTTTACCATTTTTCTAAAGCTGATTTTGCCAATGACGACGCCGGCGTTAGCAACCATCGGGTTGTTTATCGCCCTTGGCTACTGGAATGAGTGGTACAACTCGATGCTGTTCCTCTCTGCGGACATGAAGTACAGGCCGCTTCAGCTGTTTTTGTACAATGTGGTAACCAGCGCTGACTTTATCCGCAATTCGTCCGCTGCATCTAATGTGCAGCTTCGTGATATGCCGCTGGAATCGATGAAGATGGCTACCGCGGTGGTTGCGACCGGCCCTGTCATTTTGTTCTACCCATTCGTGCAACGGTATTTCATTAAGGGAATTACAGTAGGTGCTGTAAAAGGCTGATGTGCCGCAGGCCTGCAAGGGTCTCTTCACATAAAGGGCGAAGCCCGAATCATGAAAACAAAGGGGAGAAGTGAGATGTCGAACGTCAAGAAGATTTCCGCTCTGCTAATCGCTGTAATGATGATCATCAGCCTTGCGGCCTGTTCCGGCAGCAACGGAGATAAAAAGGAAAGCGGCAATAAAGGGAGTACGAACACGGAAAACGGCAATAAGGGGAGCACGAACACGGAAGATGGCAATAAAGCAGCTGATACGTCCAAATTCGTAAAAATCAGCTATGTCGTACTTGGCGATAAGCCGAAAAACGGTCAGTTCGAGAAGGTGCTGGCTGAGGTTAATAAACTGATGAAGGAAAAAATCAACGCCGAGCTGGAGTGGAAATGGGTCGAGTGGGCAGATTGGCAGACGAAATACAATCTGCTGCTGGCATCCGGCGAAGCGGTGGATTTGATTACGATTGGTACGGATTGGCTTGATACATGGGGCAATGCACAGCGTGGCGCGTTTATGAATTTGAATGATTTATTGCCTCAATATGCGCCGCAAACCTGGAATTCAATTCCTGAAGAGGACTGGTCGGAGAGCAAATATAAAGGGAATATCGTTCTGATTCCAGAAAATGATTACACACAGTGGGTAAACCATGGCTTCTTCTACCGTGGAGATTGGGCGAAGGAAGCAGGCATAACGGATCCAATTAAAGACTGGGAAGGCATTGGCAAATACCTGCAATATATTAAAGATAACAAAGAAGGCGTCATTCCTTGGGATGCTGTTGCAGCAACAAGCACATTTGGCGGATATGCAGCGTCCTACACGGATCAATTAGAGCTTCCAATTTCAACAGGCTATTTGCCAGTGTACACGACCAAATCATTTGAGGAGAAGTATACAGTAGTGAGTCCTGTATTCGAAGACACATTCCTTAATTTCGCAACGTTAATGAAGGAATGGGCAGATAAAGGCTACTGGCGCGAGGATGTGCTGAACAACAAAAACGACAACCGCTCCGCACTGCGCGCTGGATTGTCGGGACTAGATCAGCATCATACACAAACGTTTGGCGGGCTGCGCGTTAATATGGATAAGGATCAACCAGGTTCTGAGCTGCAAATGTTCCCATTTGCTCGTACAGGCGGCAATAACTTGACGGAGCTCTCCATCACGCACGGAGGAACATCGCTTGGAGCGCACAGCAAAAACCCTGAGCGTGCTCTAATGGCTTATGATTTAATTCGCAATGACGAGCAAATTTATCATTTGATCAACTACGGTTTGGAAGGCGTTCAATACGAAGTGAAAGACGGCAAACGCCAACAGCCAGCAGCCTACAACGAAGCAAAGGATTCCTTTTATTCGGATTTCTGGGGTGGACGTGTCGACAAATTCGAAATTCCGAGCGTAACAACTTGGGATCAGCTCGAAGAAACGTTGTATGCGGAATATGACAAAATCAAAAAGCCTTACCCTTACGGCCAATTTGTATTTGATAAAACGCCGGTAGAAGCTGAATTAACGGCGATTACACAGGTTTCGGGCGAGATGGGGCCAGCGATTACGTATGGTAAAGCAGGAGACCCGGCTCAAGCCGTAGAGCAATTCCGCAGCAAGCTGAAAACAGCTGGCTACGACAAGGTGCTTGCAGAATTGCAGCGCCAAATGGATGCTTACAAGAAGCTGATCGAAGGTTAACGAATAGATAGTTTGCGAAGCGCAATAGGGGTTTCCAAGCACGAAAGTGCGGGGCTCCTGTTGCGCTTTTTTCAACACCTTTAAAAGAAAAGCGTCCTTTTGGTCAATTATAATCAATTGGCGGGGTATGCTTGGTTAACCTCAGTAAAGTAGCGCTTTCATTAATAATGCTACAATTAATCTATAACCATGTAAGCTAACCCAAATCTATGATAAAGGCGGCGAAGAAATGAATTTATCAAATATTGCAGTACAGTTGTATACTTTGCGTGACTATTGCCAGAATGAAGCGGATTTGGAGCAGACGCTGCGCAAGGTAAGGGAAATAGGTTATGAAGCGGTTCAAGTATCGGGAATAGGCCCTATTGCTCCAGAAAGAGTGAAGCAATTAGCAGATGCTGAAGGGCTTCGTATTTGTGCAACGCATGTAAGTCTGGATTCTATGGTCAATGACTTTGACAATACCGTGCAAATGCATAAGCTGTGGAACTGTAAGTATGTTGGGTTAGGCTCTATTCCGGATGAATACCGCACTAGCGGGGAGGGCTATTCCACTTTTGCGAAGCAAGCGACAGAAATTGGAAGAAAACTGAAGGAGCATGACTTGCAGTTTATTTATCATAATCATCAGTTTGAGTACCAGAAGTTTGCAGGCAGAACAGGAATGGATATTTTGCAGCAAGAAAGTGACCCGTCTGCAGTTGGATTCGAGCTCGACACCTATTGGGTACATGTTGGCGGAGTAAATCCGGTGGATGCGATTCATCAGGTTAAAGGCCGGATGGGTGTTGTTCATCTCAAAGATTTGGAAATCGTTGATTATAAGCAAGTGTTCGCTGAAATTGGCGAAGGAAACTTAAATTTCAAAGCGATTATTGAAGCATGCAGAGAGATTGGAGTAGAGTGGTATGTAGTCGAGCAGGATGTATGCAGACGTGATCCGTTTGAGAGCTTGGCTATTAGCTTTAACAATTTAAAACAATTTCTATAGGAGCAGTGCTAATATAGAAGCGAGAGGATGATAGAGATGAAAATCGGCATCATTTGCGACGATTATTGGCACCCGGGCAAGCTGATCAAGGAAGGCTTGGAGCCGCTCGGCAAGCAAGGTTTTCAGCTCGATTATACCCAGCATGCATCAGAATGGTCGCGAGGGTGGATGGATCAGCAGGATGTGGTTGTGCTTGCCAAGTCGAACCAAGTGTCGTCAACAGATACAACGCCTTGGCTCACTGAGGAGATTCAGCTGCAATTCCAGAGCTATGTTGAGCAAGGAAAAGGATTGCTGGTGCTGCATGCAGGAACGGTGGGCTATCGTGATGAGTCTGTTTTCTTTGAGCTTGTAGGCGGGGTATTCCAGCATCATCCGGCCGCTTGTTCCGTTACGATCGTTCATAAGGACGAAACGCCATGGGACAAGGCGCATGCACAGGACTTTACGGTACATGACGAGCATTATTTTATGGAGGTTATCGACGAGCGCATTCAAGTGTTGATGACTTCGGAGTCAGAGCACGGCACGCAGCCAGCGGGCTGGATAAGGGAGCAAGGTGAAGGAAGAGTTTGCGTGCTTACACCAGGGCATCTCTTATCCGTGCTGCAGATGGAAGAGTATCAAGCAACGATAAAACAGGCTTTGAGATGGTGTGGTGGAAGCGACCAATAATAGGGAGCAAACAACAAATGTGCATTTTTTATTCAGAGGAGTGAATAAGGATATGTCGGTACAAACAATGAAATGGGGCATCTTGGGTCCGGGCTGGATTTCCTCAAAGTTTGTTAAAGATTTAGCATTTGCAGAGGGCGCGGAGCTAGTCGCTGTTGGTGGGAGAAACCTGGAGAAGGCAGAGCGTTTTGCCAAAGAGTATAATATCCCACGCGCTTATGGCAGCATTGAAGAGCTGACGCAAGATTCCGAGATCGATATTGTTTATGTGGGCACGCTGCATCCCATCCATAAAGAAAATGTGCTCGCCCTATTGCGTGCTGGCAAAGCTGTCATTTGCGAGAAGCCATTCACAATGAATGCGGCGGAAGCAAGAGAAATCATTACATTAGCCAGAGAAAAACGAGTATTTCTTATGGAAGCGATGTGGACACGGTTTTTACCGCCAATCCTTAAGGTTATGGAATGGATTGCGGATGGTAAAATCGGAGAAGTGCGAATGCTTAAAGCTGACTTTGGCTTTGATATCGGCTGGGCGCCGGAAAGCCGTCTGCTTGATCCTGCGCTGGGCGGCGGGGCACTGCTGGATGCTGGTATTTATCCCGTTTCCTTCGCATCATTAATTTTCGGCGGGGCGCCATCCAAAATTCTGAGCAGTGCTCGTCTTGGCGAGACGGGAGTAGACGAGCAGTTTTCATTGTTGTTTGAATATGAAGGTGGACGTACTGCATCGCTGAATGGAGCGGTACAGCTGGAAATGGTTAATGATGCTTATATTTATGGAACGAAGGGGCATATTCATGTGCCAAACTTCTTGTTCGGTAAATCAGCATATTTGCACCCGAAACAGGGTGCTGCAGAGTCGATCGAGGACGACCGTGAAGCAGAGGGTTATTCATTTGAAGCTGAGGAAGCGATGAATGCGCTCCGTGAGGGAAGGCTCGAAAGTTCAATCATTCCGCTGGATGAGACGCTAGCAATCATGGAGACGCTGGATACGATCAGGAAGCAGTGGGGTCTTCGTTACCCTACTGATGAATAATTACTAAAAGAAAGGAGTAGGCTGCGTATTCGCCTACTCCTTTCTTTATCAGTATCGCTGTCTCTAAGCAGAAGCCTTCTAAATCGCTTATGCTTTGACCGCTTGAAGCCATGCTTCAGCAATGAGTGCGGCACCAGCAGGAGACGGGTGAACACCGTCGGGAGCCCAATAAGCCGGTCCTGTCTGTGTTGCAGCCTGTGCGAACAAACCATCAAGCGGAACATAAATGGCTTTAAATTCTCCAGCGAGCTCGCGGACAGCTTGAATTTTTGGATCAAGATCTTCACGCCATTGCTTCTGGCTATCATTTACTGGAAGCACGAAAGGCTCGACTAGAACAAGCTTAACGTTCAACTGCTCCTTTGCTCTGCTCAGCAAGCGGCGGTAAGTGGTATAGTATTCCTCCGTGCTAAGTGGATCGTTATTGTCATAGCGGCGCCAAGTATCATTAATGCCTACATAAACAGACAACAGGCTTGGTTTCAAATCAAGGCAATCCACTTCCCATCTCCGCTCCAAATCAATGACACGGTCACCCGATATCCCGCGGTTCAGAAACGTAGCTTGTTTCTCAGGATATTTACTCGTAAACAAAGACGTTACAAGATTTGCATAACCCGATCCTAGATTTGCCCAGTCATTTCGGTTGCGGCCAGCATCCGTGATGCTGTCGCCTTGAAATAGAACAATTGCGTTTTGATCGATTAATGTCATTTTTTAGGCCTCCAATGAGTTCAAATACTAGTCTTCATAAGATAAAACATGTCTTGAAGCGGGATAGCTGTGAGCGCTTTCTATTTGTCAGCAAATTCATAATACAAAGGATTCCATTCTCTGGTCAATAAGCAGCTGTTTTTTTCTTCCATAAAATAAGAAACAATTATAACTGAAGTTTCTATTTAACTTTTCTGTTATTTCCTATTTAATAGTATAGAGAAGGATAAATAGATTGGGGCAGCATTTGTTAATGGTGCGTAAACATTTTTGGGAATATTCAGAAAACTTTAAAATATACTATAAACGATAAGAACAGAAACAGCTAGAATGATTTTATGTTTTTCCTCCTATTTTTTTCATAAAATCTTAATGTTCTTGCTCTATAATCGAATTAAGGGAGTGATGGGAATGATCTCTTCTTACTTCAATGAATGGCTGGATGAATATAATGATTATATGAGATTATACACGCTTTTTGGCGACGAGTATTACCTCGAACAAGCTGGTGAAGCGTTAGCTGCGCTAAAGGCTTTGGTCCTTAGAGCTGAGCGCCATAAAAATATTCTTCGGAAAATCATGAGCGATAAGGTTCATGTTTATTAAGAATAACAAACGAAGAGCATAACGAAATTTAAAATTTAAAAGCCATCATAAGAATCCAAGTGCAGGATTAATGGTATACTGATAAGTAATGATAACGAGGAACAAGATTCTGATAGATGCTTTAGCTGCATTTTATGAGGTTTAACTCGGCATAGAAGACATGATGGAGTGATAATATGAGTAGTACAAAGGGTAAAGGCGGGACCGGCAGAGGAACGGACAAAAAAGGCTGGAATCGTTGGCAAGCAGGGGAAAAGAAGAAGTTAGCGAAAAAGGTATTTGGCAGAAACCAAGGTGCTAAAGGCGCTGAAGGTGAAAAAGGTAAAACGGACGATAAAAATACGCCTAATGCTAAAAGCGCTAACATGACTAAAGGCAGTACCGCATTTAAAGGTGGAAGCGCGGCTAAGGGCAGAAAATAGAAATAACAAAGAGCAGCCTGCGCGTGAGCCATGGCGCTCTTATGAAACGAAAGACGGTTAGACAGGGAAGCTCTCTGTTTAGCCGTCTTTTTCTCGTTGTCCTGCCGATATTTAAGTTTTATAATGGTACTATTGCTTGGATAAAAATGTGAATTGTATTTTTGAATAATGTTCAGCGAGGTGGCTTCATCATATGAGTGACTATCAATCCATAATGCTTCTGCTCTTCTTTATCTTTCCCGTCATGTATATGATTGACACCGCTTTAGTTATTATAAGACGAAACGCTAAGCATATTGAGAATCGTCTTGCCTTTCTTACCATTTGTTTGCTGGCGAGTATGATTTTTTTTCAATACCTCGAGCAGCTGTTATCTGCCGAGTATGCGCTGAATATTTCTGCTTATATGGTTTACCCAGCTTCTATAGCCGCGGTAAGCATGAGCGTTTTGCTTCATCTTACGGCAACAAACAGTTATCATCGGCTTTCTCGATGGAGCACTATAGGCATAGCTTTTATACCATTTATATTGTATTTTCTGCTTCTAGCCATAAGAGGAAGAGAGTATTTGCTTGAAGGGGTTCGGGTAGAAGGTTTTTGGAAGCAAATCGAAGCTGCTCCGGCCATGACTGTTATTTATGGTTTTTTGGTCATGTATTCATTGCTTAATGTAGCTATTTGTTTAATAGCCCATTATAAAGCGAATAACAACGTTGATCGTAAACGATTTATGGTGCTGTTTAAAGCCAATCTATTTTACCAGCTGGCGACGATCGGGGTCTTAATTGTATATACTGCTTTCTCACCCTATGTTTATATTTCAGATTCAGTCATTTTTTTGACAACTATAATATGGAGTATTTCCCTTCGTGTCTATATGAAAAATGATTTCTTGCCTTCTACATCCAAAAAATATGAGCTGCTTTATCAGTTTTCCCCAACCGCCATCATTATGATCGACAAAAATATGATCATGAAGGAAGTAAATCCAGGTGCGCTTCGTATACTTGGATTTGAGAAGGAAGAGGAGCTGGAAAATCGCTCTTTATCTGAATTCATCGTTATGAACGAACGCAAAGACATGGAGGAAGCCTTTGCTGCTTCCTTTCCGAAGGATGCATGGAGAAACCGCGAGCTGACCATAGTGAATCGAAAAGGCCAGAAACGTGCGATTTTGGCTGATACGGAAATGATGGCTGAGGGCAAGGATTGGTTTTTGTTAATGGTCATTCGGGATATTACGCAGCAGCAGGAAGAGTCGCGTCTCATACATTTTTTGGCACATCACGATACATTGACTAAGCTGCCTAACCGCTATCATTTTAATCGTGAGCTGGAAGCTTCGTTAAAAGCTGTGAAATCATCAAAAGCGCTGCTCGGAGTCATGCTTATCGATTTGGATCGCTTTAAGCTGATAAACGATACGCTTGGACATCAGTTTGGTGATCAGGCTTTAATTGACGTTGCTCAGCGCCTGCGTCAAAATGTAGACCATCGGCATTTGCTTGCCCGTCTGGGCGGAGATGAATTTATTATTTTAATTAAAGAAGCGGAAGAATATGATGAGATCGTGTCGCTTGCCGAAAACATTCATCTAGCCTTTCAGCTGCCGATTACGCTTCAAGGGCAAGATTTCTACCTAGGCGGCAGCATTGGAATTAGTGTCCATCCATTTGATGATGACAGTTCTGATGGGCTTATCAAGAGGGCAGACATTGCCATGTACAATGCGAAACATAGCGGAGGCAATCAGTATCGGTTATATACGAATGAGATGATTGCTCTAGTACAGCGAGACGTCAAGCTGGAGAAGCATCTTCGCAAAGCACTGAAACGCAAGGAATTTGTTCTCCATTATCAGCCGCAGATTAATTTGGCGAGCGGACAGCTGATAGGGGCAGAGGCGCTTATTCGCTGGCAATCGGTAGAGCTTGGCATGGTGCATCCAGGAGAATTTATCACGCTGGCAGAGCAAACGGGATTAATTAATGAAATTGGACAATGGGTTATTTCGGAGGCTTGTCAGCAGGGTAAACTGTGGCAGGAGCAAGGCTGGAATGATTTTATGCTATCGGTGAACGTTTCGTCGAGACAATTTATGCAGCCTGATTTCGTAAACAAGGTTCAGGAGATTTTGCGCAGCAGTGGCTTGGAGCCTGATCGGTTATGCTTGGAGATTACGGAGAGTATGGTCGTTAATAATTTAAATGTAGCTAGAAAAATGCTCGATGAGCTTGTTGCTTTAGGTATACATATCGCCATTGATGATTTTGGGACAGGCTATTCCTCATTAAGTGTGCTAAGGCAGCTGCCGATTGCTATTATCAAAATTGACCGCTCCTTTATTACAGACATGGATGCCTATCAAGGCGGCTTATCCATCGTGAAGACGATTGTGTCGATGGGGCATGACCTGCAGAAGCAGGTGGTTGCCGAGGGCGTAGAAACATTGGATCAATATGAACAGCTAAAGCAGCTTGGCTGTGACAAAGCGCAGGGTTATTACTATCATAAGCCGCTCCCATTGCTAGAGTTTAATAAACTATTAATCGCTAGGTGATAGGTTCGGAAGTACATAAACGAAGGCTGCCAGCTTCAAGCTGGCAGCCTTTTTTTTGTATGGCATTAGAGCATCTCGGTATCAATAATGCGCCAGTGATGCTTAAGTGTAGCTTCCAAGGCTTCTTTATCCTTCTCTTTGAACAAGTTAAGAATTTTTCGATGCTCCGCATTTACTTGCTTTAGCACGTTTGCGAGCTTTGGTTTGTCTTCACTTGCATAGGATTGACGAATAAAGCTGTTTTTTAATGAATTCAACGTTTCAATTAATACTGGATTATCGCATTTTTTTATATAAATATCATGGAAGTTGTATTGGTCCATATGATAATCGGAGAAATACAGCTTGCTAATATCAAGATCAATTTTGTCGACAAGCCTTTCCATTTCGATGAAGTCAGGCTGCTGAAGTAAATCAATGCACAAGGTAGCAGCGAGTGCATCCAACACTCCAATAATTCGGGAAAAATCGAGTTTTTTCTTGGAATCGAAGGCTTTGACAGTGAAGCCGCGTCTAGGTAAATAATCTAGGAGATTGTCGGAGGATAGTTGAAATAATGCTTCTCTGGTAGGCGTACGGCTTATATCTAGTTTTTTGCAAATTTCAGCTTCATTAACTTTTTGATTCGGCAGTAATGTGCCATCTTGGATTTTTTGAGCGATATACTCGTAAACATGGTCTTTTAACGATTGGTATTTAGGTGATTGCATGTAGGTTCCCCTGTTCTAACTTACTTTAATGAGGTGAAGTTGTTTGCTGTATAACTTTTATATGGGATAGATAAATGGCTTAGGTGAATGATCATGCATTCGTACAGTAGATGATTTCACTATTTTATCATCTGATCCAGATATTAGACAAGTGTGTGAATATGTCGAAAGGTGTCATAATAACTCACATTGAAATAACAATTTTTAATAGAATCATAAAAAAACATTGTAGATAGTGGAAACCGATGTTATAATTACTACCATCATATATGTATATTGTATACAGATTTAACTCCGTATTCAATTCGGGGGATTTTAGACTAAATCAGATAATGAATTGGGAGAGATGGAAATGAAAAAGAAATTATCATTGCTGCTTATTTCGGTTATGGTCGTCCTTTCGGCATGTGGTCAAAACAATAAGGAAAATACGCCAGCTGCAACGAACAATAACGCGGCAACAGATCCTCCAGCAGTAGAGAAAACAACGCTTACCCTGGGTACAAGTGCAGATTACGCCCCCTTTGAGTTCCATAAGATGATAGACGGTAAAGATACGATCGTAGGTTTTGATATTGAAATTGCTAGAGAGATTGCAAAAGATATGAATGCTGAGCTCCAAATTCAAGATATGGACTTTGATGGTTTGCTGCTCGCACTCGATACAGGAAAAGTAGATATGGTTATTTCAGGTCTGACGCCTACGGAAGAACGTAAAAAGAACGTTGATTTCTCTGAAATCTATTACCTGACTAGCCAAGGCGTTTTGGTGAAAAAGGATCAAGCTGAGCAATTCAAGTCATTGGATGATTTGAAAGGCAAAAAAATCGGTATTCAAAAAGGTTCGATTCAAGAAGGCATTGCACAGGAAATCGCCGATGCGAAGCTAACGGCTTTAGCTAAAATTCCTGAATTGATTTTGGAGCTGAAGAGCGGTCGTGTAGATGCCATTATTCTAGAAAAACCGGTAGCGGATCAATACGCAGTGGCCCAAACGGATATTGCAGTGTCTGAAGTGAAGATTGAGCAGCCCGTAGAAGAGGCTGGCGTATCCATAGCTGTTAAGAAGGGCAATCAAGATTTGCTTAATAAAATTGATGGAACGATTGCTCGTTTGAAGGAAAGCGGCGAAATTGATCGTTATGTCGTTGAGGCCAATGAGCTGGTTGGAGAATAAAGAGCGGACGGAGTAGTTGGATATGGATTTAAACTTCGGTTTCATGGCTGAGTATTGGCCGATTTTTTTGAGAGGAGCCTTGGTCACGCTGGAGTTGTCTTTCTTCGGCGTGGCGCTCGGCACAGTGCTCGGGGTACTCTTTGCATTAATGCGAATCTCGCGCTTCTGGCCGGTTAAGTTTTTGGCCTCTACTTATATCGAGATTATACGAGGCACCCCAATGCTCGTGCAAATCTTCATTATTCATTATGGACTGACTGGATTTGGTATAAATCTTCCGCCTTTCATTTCAGGAGTGGTAGCGCTCACAATTAATAGTTCTGCCTATATGGCAGAGGTATTTCGAGCGGGAATCGAAGCAATCGACAGGGGTCAGACGGAGGCGGCTCGATCATTGGGTCTGAGCAGAGGTATGGCGCTTCGGTACATCGTGCTGCCGCAAGCTTTCCGCAACATGCTGCCGGCAATAGGCAATGAATTCATTATTATTATAAAAGATTCCTCGCTTATATCCGTCATAGGCATTGCGGAGCTGATGTACAATGCTCGGACGGTTCAGAGCGTCACCTTCTCGCCGATGGAGCCGTTATTAATTGCCTGCGCTTTATATTTTATCATGACATTTACATTATCCAGGCTGCTTGCTGTGCTAGAGAGGAAGTTGAGAAGCTGATGATAGTCGTAAAAGGGCTGCGCAAATCTTATGGAAAAAACGAAATATTGAAGGGGATAGACACGGTAATTCGCAAAGGCGAGGTCGTCGTTGTTATTGGACCAAGCGGATCGGGGAAAAGTACCTTTCTTCGTTGTTTGAATCGATTGGAGGAGCCGTCGGCAGGTCATATTCAGCTGAATGATCGTGAGATTACGAATAAACAGTCGGAGTTAAATCGCATTCGTCAAGAAATGGGCATGGTGTTTCAGCATTTTAATTTATTTCCGCATATGACCGTCTTGGAAAATTTGACCCTTGCTCCGTGTAAGCTAAAGAAGCTGAGCAAAGAGCAGGCGAATGTAGAAGCTGTGGAACTGCTGCGCTTAGTGGGGCTCGAAGACAAGAAAGATGCCTATCCAGATCGTCTCTCAGGCGGACAGAAACAGCGTGTTGCGATAGCGAGAGCGCTTGCCATGCAGCCTAGCGTGATGCTGTTTGATGAACCAACGTCAGCACTCGATCCTGAGATGGTTGGTGAGGTGCTTGAAGTCATGCGGAAGCTTGCTCAAAACGGAATGACGATGGTTATTGTAACGCATGAAATGGGTTTTGCCCGCGAGGTTGGCGATAGGCTCCTGTTTATGGATGGCGGCTGCATTGTTGAAGAGGGAGTGCCGCTGAAGGTATTCCAAAATCCTCAGCACCCGCGAACGCAAGATTTTTTGGCAAAGGTTTTATAGCAGCAAGGTCGTTTAGTTTGTAAATTCCTGGTGGTTAATAATCAATCCAGGTTTTTTTATAACAGTAATTGAATATTGTATACAAATTTGCGGGGAGTGATTTCATCGATATGACATCTACCAAATCTACAGCGGTTGTCATGGAGCAGTCGGATCGATACGGCGCACACAATTACCATCCGCTGCCTATCGTCATTTCGGAGGCTGAAGGTGTCTGGGTGAACGACCCTGAAGGCAATCGGTATATGGATATGCTCAGTGCGTACAGCGCTCTTAATCATGGTCATAGGCATCCAAAGATTATTCATGCACTTAAAGATCAAGCGGATAAAGTAACGCTCACTTCACGAGCTTTTCACAATGATAAGCTGGGCGAGTTTTATGAAAAACTAGTTAATTACACGGGTAAAAATAAAATTTTGGCAATGAACACGGGGGCAGAAGCAGTGGAAACCGCCATTAAGGCGGTTCGTCGCTGGGCATATCGTGAGAAAGGCGTGGAGCACGACCAAGCGGAAATTATCGTTTGTATAGGCAATTTTCATGGTCGGACAATAACGGTCACTTCCTTCTCATCAACGGAGGAATACAAAAAGGATTTTGGGCCATTTACGCCAGGCTTCAAGCTAGTTCCTTATGGCGATTTGGCTGCTCTTGAACAGGCGATTACACCAAATACAGCTGCTTTTCTCGTTGAGCCGATTCAAGGGGAGGCGGGCATCATTATTCCGCCGGAAGGATATTTGTCAGGAGCTTATGCATTGTGCAAACAAAATGATGTGCTGTTCGTGGCCGATGAAATTCAAACCGGTTTTGGACGTACAGGCAGACGCTTTGCATGCGATTGGGAAAATGTAACGCCAGATGTTTATATTATGGGCAAAGCGCTGGGCGGCGGGGTGATGCCCATTTCGGCAATCGCCGCAAACGATACGATTTTAAATGTTTTTGAGCCTGGTTCGCATGGATCTACGTTTGGCGGCAACCCGCTGGCTTGTGCCGTCTCTGCAGCAGCGATTGATGTCATCGAGGAGGAGAAGCTGGCAGAGCGTTCGGATGAACTGGGGAAATATTTTCGAGAACAATTAGCTGAAATTAGTTCACCGCATATTGTGGAAATTCGCGGTAAGGGCTTGTTTATCGGTTTGGAGCTTGATACAGCAGCGAGGCCATACTGTGAACGTCTGATGGGGAAAGGGCTATTGTGCAAAGAAACACATGACACGACCATAAGGTTCGCGCCGCCGCTCATTATTACGAAAGAAGAGATCGATTGGGCGATAGAAAGGATTGCGTTTGTGCTTCAATCCGAATAAGGGATGAATTTGCGGACGGAGACAGCTTAAGGAAGGGGATGTTCACTATGGGAAGCATTGGTGAAGCGAATCTTAACAAGACGGGGAGGACGGATTCTATGGCGAGCAAAAAAGTGAGACTCATAAGCGTTCCGTTCTGGATGGGCGGAAGCCGCGCAGGATCGGAGCTTGGACCGGAAAGCATTATTCAATCAGGGCTTGCGCGTCAAATCAGAAGTATGGGATTTGATTTAGTTGGCAACTACGAGGTCAGCTGCCCGAGGCATGGCGTGCTTGATCCGAAGCAGCCCAAGATGAAATATTTTCCCGAAGTGATAGAGATGAGCGGGCTAGTAGGGGAACAGGTCTATCGCGCAGTGCTTGCGGACTCTTTTCCTCTCGTATTAGGCGGGGACCACAGTGTTGCGATTGGCTCGCTAGCTGGTTTGACTGGTCATTACAATAATTTGGGCATTATCTGGTTTGATGCGCATGGCGACTTGAATACGGAGGAGACCACTCCTTCCGGAAATATGCACGGTATGCCGCTTGCGGTAGCGATGGGTCTAGGGAAATTTAAGCTTTCCGATATACCGGGAGCTGGACCGCTCATTAAGAAAGAAAATGTAGTGATTATCGGAGCGCGTGATTTAGATCATTACGAGAAGGAGCTTATTCGATCAGAAGGAATCGCTTGCTTCACAATGCATGACATTGACCGAATGGGCATGAAGGCAGTTATGGAGAAGGCGATTGAGATTGTGAGCAGCGGTACGGATGGTGTGCATGTAAGCTTTGATATGGATTGTATGGACCCGGCGGAGGCTATCGGTGTAGGAACGCCGGTTCCAGGCGGAATAAGCTATCGCGAAGCGCATTTAGCGCTGGAGCTGCTAGCTGAAACAGGCCGCGTAACCTCTATGGATATTGTGGAAGTAAATCCTCTGCTGGATGTAGGCATGCGTACTTCTCGGCTTGCGGTTGAAATGGCGACCTCTCTGCTTGGCAAACGAATTATATAGAATCTAGGCGGTTAGGGGACGAGGGTTCGCTATGGAAAAAATGATGAGGAGCTTTTTTCTGACTCTCGGCAAAAGCAGTCGGATTGGGAGTTTGGCGCGTAAATATGGGCTCAAGCTGGGAGCTAGCCGATTTGTAGCTGGGGTTGAGATAAGCAGCGCCATTGAAGCGGTCAAGAAGCTTAATAAACAAGGGAAAATGGCAACTTTAGATCATTTAGGTGAATTTATTCGAGGCAAGGAAGAAGCTGCTCATTCCGCAAATATGTGCTTGCGCACGCTTAAAGCAATTGCTGCTTCTAATGCAAATGCGAACTTATCCTTAAAGCTTACAAGCTTAGGACTGGATCTGGATAGCAAGCTGTGCGAGGAGCATATGAGAACGATATTGGATGCCGCAGCGAAAATGAACATTTTTGTTCGAATCGATATGGAAGATTACTCTCACTGCCAGCCTGCTCTTGATCTATATAAGAGGCTGCGAGAGTCATATGAACATGTTGGTATCGTTATTCAAGCTTATTTGTTTCGTTCGGAGCAGGATGTTCATGAGCTAGGACTTAATCGTGCCAACCTAAGGCTGGTGAAGGGCGCTTATAAAGAAGCTGAAGAGGTTGCCTATCCGCAGAAAACGGATGTCGATCAATCATTTGAGAGATTAATAAAGATGCATTTGCAGAGCGGCAGCTACACGGCGATAGCGACCCATGATCGCGCCATCATTGATACCGCAAAAAGGTTCATCAAAGAACAGGGAATTCCAGTGGAGCAATTCGAGTTCCAAATGCTTTATGGCATTTGCGAGGAGCTGCAGGATGAACTCGTTCGTGATGGTTATAGAGTAAGAATCTATGTCCCTTACGGTGAAGATTGGTTTGGTTATTTCATGCGAAGACTGGCAGAACGACCTGATAATGTTTGGTTTGTATTGAAAAATATGTGGAAGTAGAGGGGAATGACAATGAGAGAATGGAATGTAACGCCATTTGTTACTGAACCGATGACTGATTTTGGCAATGCTGAGAACCGTGCTGCCTTTCTGGAAGCAATTGCTTATGTGAGAACGGAATTAGGCAAGCAATACCCGCTGCATATTGGAGGTCATGCCGTTCATACCTCTGATTATATCGTATCACGCAACCCGGCAAAGTCGGATGAAGTAGTAGGTGAAGTGGCAAAAGCAAGCCAAGAATTAGCTGAACAGGCGATGAAATCAGCGCTTGCTGCTTTTGAAACGTGGAAACATACATCGGTATGGACACGGGCGACCTGCTTGATGAAAGCCGCAGCGCTCATGCGGGAGCGGAAGCATTATTTTTCGGCGTGGCTCGTAATTGAGTCGGGTAAAAACTGGGCAGAAGCCGATGCAGATACGGCAGAAGCGATTGATTTTATGGATTATTATGCACGTGAAATGTTGAAATTAGCGGAAACCAATGAGATTAAACCACTGGTTAAGCTAGCAGGTGAAGACAATCGACTGACTTATATTCCGCTGGGCGTCGGGATTGTTATTCCGCCTTGGAATTTCCCGCTGGCAATATGCGCTGGGATGGCTAGTGCTTCTATCGTTGCAGGCAACACGATTATTATGAAACCTGCATCTACAACTCCGATTATTGCATACAAGTTCTATGAGCTGATGGTGGAGGCGGGGATGCCTGCTGATGTTATTCAGTATTTACCGGGAAGCGGTGCAGAAATCGGCGACTACTTGACTAGCCATCCAAAGACCAGATTCATTAGCTTCACAGGCTCGAAGGAAATAGGGCTGCGTATTAATCGGCTGGCTGCTGAACAAGCGCCGGGACAAATATGGATGAAGCGAGTTGTAGCGGAAATGGGCGGGAAAGACGGTATTGTCGTTGATGAAACGGCCAATATCGATGCTGCTGCTGATGCTATTGTAGCTTCTGCTTTTGGGTTTCAAGGACAGAAATGCTCGGCAGGCTCAAGAGCCATTGTTGTAGCGGATGTGTATGATGAGCTAATTGAAAAAGTGAAAGAAAGAACGAGCAAGCTTGTTATGGGTTCCCCGGAAGAGAATGCGGCAATCGGGCCTGTTATTGATAAAGCTTCTTTTGACAAGATTTTGAATGCCATTGAGAGAGGCAAGAGTGAAGGTAGATTAATAGCAGGCGGCGGAAAAGGAATAGAGAGCGGCTATTTCATAGAGCCAACGGTATTTGCTGATGTTGCTCCAAAAGATTCGTTAATGCAAGAAGAGATCTTCGGGCCTGTATTAGCGATTGCTAAGGCGAAGGATTGGCAGGAGGCTATTCATATTTACAATGATACGGAGTTTGGCCTGACAGGAGCTTTTTTCTCGGCAGAAGAGGATCGAATCCAAGCGGCGCTGCAGGATATGCATTGCGGCAATCTATATATTAACCGTAAATGCACAGGGGCGTTAGTAGGCGTTCATCCTTTTGGAGGATTTAATATGTCAGGTACAGATTCAAAGGCTGGCGGACATGATTATATGCTATTGTTCACACAAGCTAAACTTACGTCTATTAAACTATGAATGAATAATAGTCGCGATTATACGAGTTTTGTGTTAATTAAAGTAACATAAAAGATTGATTTTTATCGAATTTCGATCGAATATCTGAAAATATCATTGTCTATATGGAATGTTGATGTTACACTATCTCACGTATAGAAGTATATTGTATACAAATTTTGACGCTTTACCCACATATACATAAGGCGCATCCTAGATTAAGTCAAAATTGATTAACGCAAAAGCGGAATGGGAGTGATGAGTATAGCATTGTCAATCTGTCGTTTGGCTGCACTCTGTTTATTGGATTAATTGCTAGACAAAAAAGGAGGAAGAACATGTCTAAGAAGATTATCTCTCAAAAGCTTCTCGCACTCATGCTTTCCTTAATGCTCATTTTCTCTATCATTGCTCCTGGTGCTGCATATGCGCGGGAAGGTGCCGATACTGGTTCGGTTCCTGCTGAGGAGACTGCAGTTGCTCCAGAAACAACGGGGCTGGAAGAAACTTCGGATACGGAGCCGCTGATCGTCTCTGCACTTGCTGAGCCGGAAGATTCGGTAGGTAAAAGTGCTTATGATTATCTTAATTATATGGCGACCACAATCGGTGCTCGTGTTGCGGGTACAGCGAAAGAGGTTGAAGCCGGAAATTATGTAAAGGCTGAATTTGAAAAATTAGGCTTTAATACTGCGGTACAGCCGTTCAGCTATACTCGCGGTGGGACAACGGTTAATTCAAATAACATCGTAGCGACTAAAGTAGGAACCTCGCCAAAGGTTATAATCGTAGGCGCGCATTATGACTCTGTCAATGCAGGCAAAGGCGCTGATGATAATGCATCAGGTGTAGCGGTTATGCTGGAATCAGCGAAAGCAGTGTCCGAGCTAGCTACGCCGTATACGATTAAATTCATTGCGTTTGGCGCGGAAGAGCAAGGACTTAGAGGCTCTCAATATTATGTGTCTCAAATGACTGCTCAAGATAAGAAAAACACAGTTGCGATGATTAACCTCGACAGTGTGGCTGTCGGCGATAATATGTACATTTATGGCAGCAGCGGTTCAAAAGGTTTCGTTCGTGACCTAGGCCTTAGTATTGCTGACCGTCTAGGTCTTTCCCTTATAACTAATCCAGGTGAAAATCCTAAGTATCCAGCTGGTACAACAGGAGACTGGAGTGATCATGCGCCATTCTCGAAAGCAGGCATTCCTTACGCCTACTTGGAAGCGACGAACTGGAGCCTTGGCGACAAGGATGGTTATACGCAGACTACACTGGATGGAGAAATATGGCACACAGCAAAAGATACTCTTGATTATATCGAGTCTGCTTATCCGGGAAGAATCCAAGAGCATTTAACGACATTTACTAAAGTGCTCACAGGCATTCTTCTTGAAGTACAAGAGCTTCAACTAAGCAAAGATAAAGCATCCATAACAGAAAAAAGAACGATTGACGTTTCATTCGAATTGCCGGCAGGCGTAGCGCTTGCAGATCTGAAATGGAGCTATGGCGAGAAACCTCTAACCGAATGGAAGAAGTGGGGCACGAACTCTTATTCGGGAGACCCATTCATCTATTTGGAAGGGACGCCAGTGCTGGATGGAACGACGGTTAAAGCGCAAGTTACGTTCGACCTTATTTACAACACAACAAACTTGTCTGGTGCTCACCGTTCCAGATACCCGGCAATGCTTGGTACTCGTGATTTTGCTGTTCTAGATCAGAAAGGCCGCACCATTGCGACAGCACCTATTAAGCTTAATGTTTATGACAGCTATCATTCGTATGATGAAATTAAACCAGAGATTGACGCGATTACAGCAGAAATTAATGCGAAGAATAATCGCTATGTCGAAACGCAGGTTCTTGGCCAATCCGTGCAGGGCAGAAACATTTATTTTACGATTTTGGCAAAGGACAAAGCGTCTGTAGACAAATACTTAAATGAAACGATGCCTGCTATGATGAATGATCCGAAAGGCTTGCAGGATAAAATCAAAAATGGCACGTTCACCGACTATAAAGTTCCAGTATGGCTTAACAACATCCATCCGGATGAAGCGCCTGGCGTTGACGTTATTCTTAACTTCTTCCGGGAAATGGGGATGAAGGATAACATTACGTTTAATACGAACGAGGATGCTGCTAATCCGCTGCCTGTTACGTTAAACGTAAATGATGCGCTTGAAAATGCTATTTTCCTAATGAATTTTACGGAAAATCCAGATGGACGTTCATTGAATACGCGAGCAAATGCCAACTCGTTTGACTTGAACCGCGATAATTCCTATCAAACACAGCCCGAAACAAAAATCGTAACGAAAGAAATTGCCAAATGGTCGCCGCTTTCCTTCTTGGATATGCACGGTTTCGTAGGCAGCTTCCTGATCGAGCCGTGTACGCCGCCGCATGATCCGAACTTCGAGTACGATCTATTGATTGGAAGCATGCTCGAGCAAGCGAATGCGATGGGTAAAGCAGGTATTGCTAATACCAAATATACAAGCTACGAAATTCCGTATGAATCTCATCAAAACAACAACGGACCTAATAAATCAGGCTGGGACGATGCATCCCCTGCTTACACAGCTGTTTATGCGATGCACCATGGTGCATTAGGTCACACGCTGGAAATACCAGAGCTTAACGAGGATTCAACGACTGCACTCTTCTATGCGAGCGTTGCAGCAACCAAGTATGTAGTAGAAAACAAAGAAAAATTGTTTTTGAACCAGCTTGAAGTTTATAAACGCGGAGTTGAGAATACAGACAGCCGTACCGTTGATAAATATTTGACGAATGCTGCTGATCAAGTCATTGGCAGGCCACGCGGTGCAGAAACTAATTTCTTCCCAGACTATTATGTTCTTCCTGTAGCAAGCGAATTGCAAAAAAACCGCCTAGCAACGTATGAAATGGTTCAGTACTTGCTGAGCAATGGCGTCAAAGTCGAACAAACCACGACACCTGTGACGATTGGCGGGGTTGTTTATCCAATTGGCTCTTACGTTGTCAACATGAAGCAAGCGAAGAGGGGGTACGCTAACCTCGTCTTGTACGATGGCTTTGATGTATCGGATTTCTCTGAAATGTATGCGGAAATCGTTCAAAGCTTTGCTGATATGAGAGGTTTTGATCGTTATGTGGTACGTCAGGATGGAGCCTTCTCCGGTAAAACGACGAGCGTTACTGGAGTCGTAATCCCAGAGACGACCATTCCAGGCGACGCAGAACAATATGTCATTAGAAATACAAGCAATGCGGCCATTAAAGCAGTAAATGAATTGCTTGCAGCTAAGAAAGCAGTAACGATGCTGAGCAAAGGTGCTGCAGGTTATGAATTAGGAGATTTCCTCGTTTCCAAAGCGGATCTCCAGTCTATTTCCAAAAAGTATTTGCTCGATGTTATCGCTTTTGACAATAAGAACAGCAAGGAAGGGCCGCTGCTGAAATTAACGACAGTATCCGCAACAGGAGTCCCTGCTTTTGTTCTAAAAGATTTGGGTTTCCCTGTGACAACGGATATGGCGGCAAGCGATGTGCTTATTAACACAAGCGGACAAGCAAGCACGAACCTGATCGGTGAGGGCAAGCCTTATGTTGGATTCGGAAGATCGGCAATGAACACGATGAAGGGTTCAACGCTGTTGCCAGGATTCGATTTCGCAACGACAGGAAGCTCTCATGAAGGCTTGTTCAAAACAGAGCTGGATCAGACGCATTTGATTACGGCTGCGTACGATGCAAAAGAATACTTCTACACTGCATCGGGTTCATGGATCACTTCTACTCCTGCAAATGCGAAGGTGTTGGCAACGGCAAGTACGGATGCTGACTTCTTTAAAGCAGGCTGGTGGCCTGGAAATGATAAAGTAAAAGGTAAAACAATTGGCTTCACCTACAAAAAAGGCAAAATTAATGTCACGTTATTTGCGAATGATTTACTGAACAGAGCACATCCGCAAAAGCAATTCAGAGTAGTAGCCAATGCAATATTCGCTGCGGCATCTGCTGAGGAGACGGGACCTGTTGTGACACCGGACCCAGGCACCGGCGGACCAGGTCCAGTTGTAACACCAACGCCAACACCGACTCCTAAACCGACGCCAACGCCAGTTGACGTTCCTGAGTTTAAAGATTTAGGAGCTGTTGAGGCATGGGCTGGAGACGCAATTAAGGAGTTGGCTGGAAAAGGCATTATTACAGGTATTAGCAGCACATCATTTGCACCGCTTAAACAAGTAACGCGAGCTGAGTTTTTGACGATGCTTGTTCGCGCTTATCAACTAGCGGATGAGAGTGCCACGGCAGACTTCAGTGATGTGAAAACGTCGGATTGGTACTACGCTTCAGTAGCTGCAGCGGTGAAAGCAGGACTGGCTCAAGGTGTAGGAGAGGGCAAATTCGATCCTAACCGACCAATTACACGTGAGGAAATGGCTATTATGGCTGCGAACGCCTTGAAGCTCATCAATAAGGATGCAGCAGCAAGTGACGTAGAGGGTGCCTTAAGTAAATTTAGCGACCAAGCTAAAATGGCATCGTATGCGAAAGAAGCAATTGCCCTTCTGACAGAGCAAGGTGTGATCAACGGCATGACGGACGGCTCCTATGCTCCAAAAGGCATAGCTAATAGAGCACAAGCAGCCGTTATCATTAGCAAGCTTCTTAAGAAAAATTAAATTATAGCAATAAATAAAAGGGCTGCCAGCGGCAGCCCTTTTATTTAAAGCTTTTTTATGAAGTACATATTGCCTCACAGAAAACGTAAGGAGGACGGCATAGATGAAATTGAATATTGGGAGCAAACGTAAATTAACGATAGCCAATAAGATTTACGGCAGTTTTTTTGCTGCAATTGTTTTTATTATGCTTCTATTATGCTTTATTTTTTATAATCTCAATAACCTTAATAGATCCTATAATGAGCTTATTAACAATAATGTAGCCGTCCTTATGAATATGGAGTCTATTCAAAGAAATGCCGTTCAGCTCAATAGCAGCTTTAGCGATTACTTATTGAATAAAAATAAAGACATGTTAAAAGAAATGGATGCGGTAAGTGCGGATATTGTTAGACAAGCAAAGGCAGCACAAGCTTTGATACAAAATGAGGAAGATAATAAAGCGCTTGACGCCCTTCTGGGCTGGAACAATCAATACATGGAACGGATAGCAGAAATTAACGATGTGGAGCAGTTAAAAGCCACTTCTTATGCCAACACACGGGTTTTCCCTCTGGCCAAGTTAATTCGCACCAATGCGATTAAACTCGCTCAAAAACAAAAGGACGTTATGGCGGACAAGGTATTGGCAAACGATAGGGAAGTTAATCAGTCAAATATTTCTATGCTTATCGGAAGTATCCTCCTTATTGCGGTGACGCTGCTGCTGGGTACACTGCTTTCTAGAAATATTTCCATTCCCATTAGACGTTTGTCTGGATTAGCTGTGGCCGTAGCCAGCGGTGATTTGCGCAGCACGCCTCTTCACATTCGAAATAAAGATGAAATCGGTTCATTAGCAGACTCGTTTGATAGTATGAGAAGCGGTTTGCAGGAGATGATAGAGCAGGTCAATCAGGCTGCGAAGCAGCTGGCAGCAAGCTCGGAGGAGATGCGTGAAGGCGCCAAACAAACTTCAGCAGCTACGCATTACATCGTTGAATCAACACAGCAGGTTGCTGCATCAGCAGAGGAGCAGCTGCAAGGCTCAGAAACAATTTCAACAGCGATGGCGGACATTGTCGAAGCAATTAGAAGCATAACATCCGCGGTAACGGTGATTTCGGAAACGTCAGAGCAAGCCATTCTTATCGTAGATGGCGGACATTCTTACATGGAGCTTGCCACCCAAGACATGATCAGCATTGATCAAATCGTCGATGAAACTGCGAATGCGATGGAAAATGTGAAGGAAAGCGTGCAGCACATCGAGAACATCGTAGCATTAATTGCATCCATTTCGGCTCAGACTCGGCTGCTTGCATTAAATGCAACCATTGAAGCAGCAAGGGCAGGGGAACATGGCTTAGGGTTTGCTATAGTAGCGGAAGAGGTTAGAAACTTAGCGAAACAATCAGAAGAAGCGTCAAAAAAAGCGTCTAAGCTGCTCGGCACTGTACGCAACAATACAATGCAGGCTGTTTCTATGATGGATAAAGGGAAAAACGAAGTGAAAAAGGGAAAGCGTTCATTGATCGAGACAAGCAGCCAATTCCAGCTTATCCGAAGTTCAGTGAGTGAGGTAGCAAGCCAAATTCAAGAGATTGCTGCGTCATCCATACAAATATCTTCAGGCTCGCAAAACATTGCTGCATCCACTTCAGCCAGCGCGAAGCAGGCTAATGAATCATCAGCATTGACGCAAAGCGTATCTGCAGCAACCGAAGAGCAGCTAGCGTACATGGAGGAAATAACAGCATCTGCAACAACGCTTCATGCCGCAGCCGGTGATTTGCAAAGCCATGTCTCTAAGTTCAGAATGGAATAACTGGTTGAAAGCCCCGAGCGAACCGCTTGGGGTTTCTTGTTGTCGTCCTTTTTATTTCTGGACACAGCGGCATACGCCCAAACCCAAATCAGCTCCTTGGCATAGGCTGTTATCATCACATTAAATCAAGGAGCTTAATCCGAATGCCAAAAACGACAACAAAACCGGAGATAACCGAATTATCGTCTGATGATCTTGCTATATGGGCTGCAGTTATATTAGTCATTGGCGATTTATTTGGATTGTTTGCCGTCATAAAAGCAAAAGAGGAAAAGGAAGAGCTGCTTTAAACCTTTGACCATGATGATTCAGCTTGTCACATAAAAGTTTCCTAAAAATTTCAATATAAAGGAGAAAAGTTGATGGCAGATAAAAAAGAGATTAAGTCTGAAGAACTGGCCAAGCTTTCAGCATCGCTTTCAGCCCTTGGTTATGGATTAATCCTGCTTTCGCTTGAGAGGGCAGATCAGGAAAGCATGGAGCGCAAGGGGAAGGAAAATGAGAAGATGTCAGCAGCAGTAAATCGGTTATATCGACGTTTCAATGGATAAAGAGAGCGGGGATGAAGGGTGAACATAATCTCTCCTTCAATGATTACGTAAACAGCCCCTCGCATATCGCAAGGGGCTGTTTGCATGCTGCTTACAAAATTAACTCAAGCCATTGTTCTTTCGTTACCGGACCGAAATAGAAGGGCAGATCAATATCAGCCGTAAGCTGCTTTAGAGCGGAAGCTTCATAACGAATGCCGATCAGTTTCTGAGCAACTTCATTGCTGTCGCCACGGCCAAAAAAGTCTCCGTAAATAGCAGCGTTCACAATTAATCCTTCTTCAACCTGAAGGCGAACATCAAAGGTGCCAACTCCTTCGATTCGTTTCTTCTGCTGCACATTAAAGGATGGAGAACGGCCATAGTTCCATTCCCAGCTGCGGTAGCGCTCTGCCGCCAGCTTGTGTACATTTTGCCAGTCCTGTTCAGATAACTCGTAGAACGGAATTTCAGCAGATTGCTCAAAGATGGACTGAAGCAGTCTTTGCCTAAACTGCTCTATTGTCATAGGCTCCTTCAAAAACTCTGTAATATTAGCCACGCGGCTGCGGATCGACTTCGTTGATTTCGATACATATTTTTCAGCATTTGCCTTCAGCGCAGATACAACATTTTCGATTTCAGAATTAAACAGCAGCGTTCCATGGCTGAACATTTTGCCCTTCGTCGAAAATTGCGCATTGCCGGATATTTTTCGCTCGCCAACCTGTAGATCATTTCGGCCGGTCATTTCGGCGTCTACTCCCAGCTCTTGAAGCGCACGTACAACAGGTTCGGTGAACTTCTTGAAATTGTGAAAGGACTTGCCGTCATCCTTCATAATAAAGCTGAAATTCAAGTTGCCGAGATCGTGGTAGACGGCTCCCCCTCCAGATAGTCTGCGGACGACGTGAAGCCCACTGCTTTCGACGTAATCTGCATTAACTTCCTCGACGGTATTTTGGTTTTTGCCAATGATGATGGATGGCTCATTTATGTAGAAAAGCAAGTAGTCATCGTTGTCAGGCAATGAACGCAATATATATTCCTCTAATGCCAAATTAAGCGTTGGATCGGTGATGCCATTATTGCTTACAAAACGCATGATTTTTGTCCTCCTATGCTGTAGCTCATATTGGCATTATACCTGTACGTCCTGTTCCTTATCAAATGAAAGGTTCGTACTTAATGGGTACAACCTATGCATAAGCTGAAATAATTCGTATAATCGAATGAGAAAACAAGCTTGATGCAGAGGTGAATCAAATGGAAGCGAAATTTTGTATGTCATGCGGTCATGAGCTCGAAACCCGTGACGTTGACGGTACGATGAGGCGGGCTTGTACGAGCTGCAGCTTCGTTCATTGGGGAAATTATAGCATTGGTGTCGGGGCACTGGTCGTTAAGGATGAGAAAATTTTGCTCGTTCGCCGAGCGCAAGAGCCTGGAAAAGGTAAATGGACGAATCCTGGCGGCTATATTGAGCAGCTGGAAGCCATTCAAGACACGATTGAGCGAGAGGTTATGGAAGAGTGCGGCGTGCAAGCAATCGTAAAAAACGTCGTAGCACTGCGTGATCAGCCGAGAAATATACATAATCTGTACGTCGCATTTGAGATGGAATATGTGAGCGGAGAGCCTACCCCGGATTTTGTGGAGGTTGATGCTGCCGGTTTCTTCACCTTGCAGGAGCTGGAATCAATGGATGTTGCCAGCTTTACACAGTGGCTGGTTGATGTTGCTTTCCATGGACAATCACAGGGACTCAAGATAGATAGGTCGCCTGTCTTGCCTTTGAACGGTTATGGATTATTTCGAGTATAAAATAAAGCTATTAACCAGATGAAATGTTTATCCTGTTATTTATAGTAGAGACCTTCCTTGCGGAAGGTCTCTTTCTTTGCAAATTAGAACACCCAGTATACCCAATACGATAATAGAATTAACGTGAATACAACGGTAATCGGAATGACGATTGAAGTTACCTTCAAATACTGAACCCAGCTAATTGGAACCCCGCCTTTACGTACGATATGCATCCACATAAGCGTTGCCAATGTACCAATTGGCAATAGGAGAGAACCGATGTCACTGCCGATGACACTAGCGAGATAAGCAATTTTTAACGTTAGAGGATCAAGGCCCATATTCATTAGTGTAATCGTACCGACCATAAGTGCGGGATGGTTGTTGAATAAATTGGAGAGTACGCTTAAAAGTCCGCCCATGAGAACGCTGGCGTGAACCAGGCTTCCTGAGATGAGAGGCTGCATAAGATGAATAAGCCAATCCGTTAAACCGATATTGTTAAGGCCATAAATGATCACATACATGCTGAAAGCGAATATGAGTATATACCAAGGTGTTTTTTTGAGCATGTCCGCCGGTGAAATTTTTAAGTGGTACCAACGCCAGCCTAGCAGAAGAGCAGATCCGATAACAGCCATTGCAGCGACGGGGAAGTGGATGTAGGATGCGACAAAGAGGCTGATACGAACACAGAATACAAAAATAAGAATATTGCGCATGAAGCGGTTGCGGTTCTCTTTAGGCAAGGTTTCCTTTAACGGATGGCCGCCGGGCATAAGATTCCACCTGGAAGCGGGAGGGAGTGTTTTTGGAAGTGTGCGATAGAAGACGGCAAACAGCAGGAGCGACAAGAGGACAAGTCCAAGCGAAGCGGGTACGAACATCATTGCGGTATGCATGTAGAGGTCCATATGAACAATTTTTAACGCAATTAAATTGACGATATTGCTTACGCCGATAGGGGCACTAGATGCCGTTGCGATTAATGCGCCAGATAATAGATAAGGTATTTTTTGATGTTTTTTTAGTCCCATATTTTGCAGCAAGAGCAGCAATATGGGCGTTGTAATTAAGATGCTTCCGTCATTGTTTACAAAAAGCGTCATGAGAAAACAAAATAAGTTTGTTAGCCAAAACAAACGAATGCCGGAACCGCGAGCTTTTTTGGTGAGCAGCTCGGCTGCCCAGTAGAAAAAACCGAAGCTTTCTAAAACAATGGCCATAACGATGGTAGCAATAATGGTGACCGCAGCCCCGCTTATCGTTTCGGTTATTTGACCGAGATCGGAAAGCGAGACGCTTCCGCTAAGAAGAACGACTGCAGCTCCGATTGTTGCGGGTATCGCTTCATTGACCTGCGGTCGCCAGAAGATGAAGCTGATTGTTAGAAGGAACGCGGAAATGGTCATAATGATCATTAAGTCATGCATGCTTTAACCTCTTTTCAGTTTTGAACCCTTTTTTTTGCTTTATTGTGCAGCACTCCTTTTCTAGATTGAACCTTAGGCTACTTGGAAAACTAGCATTCTAGCAAAGCTAGAGATCCTCCTTTCTCTTATTTATTTTGTATCTATGTAGTGTAAGTATACGTACATGATAGAGTGTTCGTACTGGTCAATATCCCTATCTCTATCAAAATCTGCTAGTATCAATTGAAGATATTTGCCCCATAATGATAGATAGCTTCTATGGATTAAAGCCCAAAAAAACCCTCCTAACGATGGTCGTTTGGAGGGTTTTTAGTCGCTCTTCCATACTTGCTTAAAATATTGAGTAGGTGAGAGGCCGACATATTTTTTGAATACTTTGCTGAAATGATAGGGATCGTTGATCCCGACTAGATAACCGATTTCTCCTATGCTGAGCGGCGTCGTTTCAATCAATTGTTTCGCTTGGTTTACTCGAACCGCATTGATGTACCGAATGATCGATTGGCCGGTAACGAGCTTAAAGGCACGGTTTAAGTAATCATAGTTGCCTTCAAATGTAAGCTCAATGTCTTTGCCGGTTATTTTGCTCTGATAGTTTTGATGGATATAATCGAGCAGCGCGTTAACCTTAACAACCGACTTCGAATGAATTCGGTCTTTGCGCTTCAGCTCATCCATAAAATACTCACGTGAGAGCTCAACGAGCCATTGCATAAATTGAAAAGCAGTTAGGCTTCTATTGTAATACCTGCGCATGTAGAGCTTCTGCATTTCATTTAATGCACTCAGGATGAGATTAAATCTGGTTTTATCAGAAATCGTATGGTATTTGGGGAAGTAGCAGTGATTTGGATGGATTCCATTAACGGTAGGCTTATGCTCAATAAACGGAGACTGGTCATGCTCAACAATAAAGTAATTGGCTAAAGCCAGCATATCATCCCTATACACAGCTTTAATATCTGAATGCTCAAAGTGAATGTAATAGTAATCGCAAACATGCTTTGCCGTTCCTTCATGATTCAAATTGGGCTCAAGAATAAGCAAGTCACCTTTACGCAGAACATAATGATTTTTCTCCTCTTTAATATGGAGTTCTCCACTTCTGATGAAATAGAGCACATACTCATTTATATTTCGTTTGAAATGAATCCACGGGCTTTTGTAAGCAATAAACCCCATAATTTTTATGCGAGGCACTAAATCCATGTTCATGGACAGCAATAGTTATGACCTCCTTCACTCCGTAAAAGTCGCTTTTGTACAAAAAGAGTCTAGATCGGACATTCCCGTTCATTTTAACACAAACTATACTGGGTTTGTAATTGAAGCCACTATAAGGACGGGATGAGGCATATGAAGAAGCTGAAAATAGGCGTTATTGGGCTTGGCGGCATTGCTAACTTTCATATTGAAGGCATCTTGGCAAGTGAACATGCTGAAATATGGTCGATATGTGATTGTAATGAGGAAGCGCTTTTGGCCAAAGGCAATGAACTGGGGATTCCGCTTGAGCGGCAGTATGTAAATCATTTGGATATGTTAAAGCAATCAGAGCTGGACGCTGTGACCATAGGCACACCAAACAGCAATCATTTTCAGATCGCGTATGACGCCATTATTCATCGCAAGCCATTTGCGCTTGAGAAGCCAATTGCCCTTGATGCAAGGGAAGCAGCGATTCTTAGACAGGAATTAGCGAATCATCCCATCCCTCATATGGTGTGTTTCACGTATCGTTATAAAACCGCGATTCGATATGCGAAGCAGCTGCTTGAGCAAGGCACGCTTGGCAAGATCAATCACGTATACAGCCAGTATTTGCAAAGCTGGGGTATTAATGAGGAAATTCCACTGCTCTGGCGATTCCGCAAGGATCTGTCAGGATCGGGTGCGCTCGGTGATTTAGGTTCTCATATTCTCGATCTTAAGCGCTTCCTTATCGGAGAAACCGTGAAGGTTATTGCTGATGCAGGAACGATTGTAAAAGAGCGGGACAACCTAAATGGAGAGGGCAAAGGTGAGGTGGATGTTGATGATTTCTGTCATGTGCTTGCCCGTTTCGAAGATGGCGGCTCCTCTACGATGAACATATCTCGTTTCGCTTTTGGCCGTGGCAATTACCAACGGATCGAGATTTACGGTACGCAAGGAGCGCTCATCTACAACCTTGAAGAAGAGGATAGCCTTGAAATCAAGCTTGGAGAGGATAAGCAATTCCGTAAAATCGATATTCCAAATTCGTTCGCAGCAAATCAAATGCAGTCCTTCTTTAATTTGCTGAACGGCAAGCAAGATGGTCTCGACGCAACAATCGAGGATGGTTATATCAATCAGCTGACTCTGGATTCTATTCTCCTATCCACTCAGGAAGAGCGCTGGATTACGATAACACAGGAGGCTTCTAACAATGGCTAATATAAAAGTAACAGTCTGGAATGAATATCGGCATGAGAAGCAAAATGAACAGGTAGCAAGCATCTATCCCGAAGGGATTCATAACGCAATTGGCGGCTACTTGAAAACAGTGGATGGCTTTGAAGTAAAGACAGCGGTTCTCGATGAGCCTGAACATGGGCTAAGCGATGATGTGCTGTATCATACGGATGTGCTCATCTGGTGGGGACATCTCGCTCATGCTGAGGTGCGGGATGATATTGTCGAGAAGGTGCGCGCACGCGTCATGGAGGGCATGGGGTTAATCGTTCTTCATTCTGGCCATGGCTCCAAAATATTTGAGCGTTTGTTAGGCACTAAAACAGGAGATCTCAAATGGCGCGATGATGGCGAGAAAGAGCGGGTTTGGGTTATCGAGCACGGCCATCCGATTGCGGACGGCTTAAATGATTATATTGAAATTCCGAAGGAAGAAATGTACGGGGAGCGCTTTGACATACCCGCACCGGATGAGCTCGTATTTATTTCCTGGTTCGAGGGGGGAGAGGTATTTCGAAGCGGCTGCTGCTACCGAAGAGGAAAAGGCAAGTTGTTTTATTTCCGGCCTGGACATGAAACATTCCCGATCTACCATCATCCAGATGTGCTGAGAGTCATTGCGAATGGCGTACGATGGGCGGCTCCTGTTCAAGGCGCAAGCATATCGTTAGGACGTGTTGCTCCGCTCGAGCCAATTGGAAAGTAAATGGTGAAGGTGTCTTATCTTTCTGTTTAGACAGAAAGATAAGACACCTTCTTTATTTTTCTAAAAAAGCGGCATTTAAAACGGAGTGAAATACGACACCTTTTCCGCAATGAAAACGGTTTCTAGCGAAGAATGATCTAAGCATAATGAAGGAGAAGCATAAATATGAGGAGGGTCAATCCTATGAAATGGTACAAAACAATTTCGTACGGGGTACTAGCGGCGGTAATGGCTTTTACGATTACGGCGTGTGGAAACGGAAATAACGCACCTGCCAATAGCGGAGGAAATGCTCCGAAAAATGAAAGCGGTAACGCTCCGGCAGCGGGTGGCAAAAAAGTTACTATTGAATACTGGCATACCTATAGCGATCAAGAAGAGAAGGTGCTCACGGAAAATATTAAGCCGCTCTTTGAGAAAGAAAACCCGGGTATCGAGCTCAAGCTGACAAGAATGCCATACGAGGGCTTGAAAGAGCAGGTTATTGCCGGAGTAGCGGGCGATGCAGCACCTGACCTCATGCGAATGGATATTATTTGGGTTCCTGAATTTGCCAAGATGGGAGCGCTGCAAGATATAAGCAAGAATGAGGGTTTTGATGCATTAAAAGCAAATACGTTCGAAGCGCCTATGGAAACGAATGCCTATAACGGCGGCTACTATGGCGTTCCAGTAAACACAAATACAAAAATTGCTATCTACAATAAAGCGGTTTTGGATGAAATCGGCGTAAAAGAAGCTCCTGCGACAATGGATGAGTTCGTTGCAGCAGCCAAGCTTGCGGTCGCAAAAGGCAAACCGGGCGGTATTGGCATCGGCGGAGCGAACGTATGGGCAGCATCGCCTTACTTCTGGAGCCTTGGCGGTTCATTGACGAACGAGGACTATACAAAGGTTGATGGCTACTTGAATAGCCCGGAGAGCGTAAAAGCGCTCGAAACGATTGTACAGTGGAATAAAGACGGACTCGTAACGCCTACGATTCTTGGCGGCGAGCCAGGCGCATGGGACGGTATGAAAAACAATGATTATATGATGATTGATGACGGCCCTTGGTTTTACAGCATTCTGATGAACGAAGCAGAATCGAAATTCAAACCGCTGGAGCAAACGGTTCGCGGCTTGATTCCTGCTGGTGCAGGCGGCAGCCGATCTGTTGTAGGCGGCGAGGATCTTGTTATCTTTGCAAACTCAAAGCATCCGCAAGAGGCGTGGACATTTGCAAAATGGATGCTTGGCGACGAGCCGCAAAAGATCATGAGCAAGCTTGGTCTTATCCCTACAAACAAAACGGCAGCAAACGATCCGGCATTTCTTGAGCAGCCATTCGTTACAGAATACGTGAAGCAGCTTGAAACTGCACTGCCGCGCACACCGATTCCACAATACGGCGAAATGGAAGGAATCGTTAATCTTGCTTTTGAGAAAGCGGTCCGTGGAGAGCTTAAACCAAAAGAAGCGCTCGATGAGGCAGCGAAAAACATTGAAGCTATTTTGAAGAAATAAGTGAAATGCTAGAGCCTTCATCAACTTCAAAGGTAGATGAAGGCTCTAGTGAGATGAAGGATAGGGAAGGAGCATCAATATGTCTATACCAGTGACGGGGCAGCCGAAACAAGAGCAGCGAATTCCGGCAGGCGTAAAGTTGAAAAAGGGCATTCAGCAGTGGATAAAGGTTATGCCTTATATCTTTCTTGGTGTTTTAGGAACGGCCGTATTCGTTATTTATCCGATGATCAAAAACATAATTATAAGCTTCCAGGAATACAGCATTATGCCTAATGCAGAAAATCCATTCATTGGCTTTGCAAACTACGTATCCGCATTTACGGATCCGAACAATAAAGTGTTAATGGCAATCCGAAATACGTTTCTGAACGTCGCGGTAACGGTACCCATTAACTGGTTTCTTGCCATCGTGTTTGCGGTCTTAATTAATATCCACTTCGTTAGGCATAAGATTGTGTTCCGCACGATTTATTATTTGCCCATCATCACATCTTGGATCGTGGTCGCGTTCTTGTTCCGGTTCTTGTTCGCTGGCGGTGAATATGGCTTGATCAACTATATCTTTTATAAGCAGCTTGGCATATTCCATGAACCGATTAATTTTTTATCAAATTATTGGACGGCTATGATTGTCATCTGGTTGTTTCATATTTGGAAAACGGTTGGTTGGGGCGTAGTCATTTATTTGGCGGCCTTGCAGGGCATTTCGAAGGAATATTATGAAGCGGCGCAAATTGACGGCGCTAACGGAACAAAGCAGTTCTGGAGCATTACGGTTCCGATGTTAGGTCCTGTCACCGCATTCGTTCTTATTAACCTAATTAACGGAGCATTCAACTTCTTTCCACAAGTGTACTTTATTACCCGCGGCGGCCCGATGGATCAGACACAGACGCTGCCAAGCCTTATGTACATGCAAGCATTTAAGAACTTTAACTTTGGTTATGCATCTGCGGTAGCCGTCATGATGGGGATTGCAGTGTTTTTACTCACCTATTCTCAGATGAAAAAATTCGGCAATCAGCGGTTTTTGTAGGAGGGAGAAGAAATGAAAACTAAATGGCATATTCAGCTTCTAGTTTACAGCATTATCGTGCTTGGAGCGTTGGCTTTTCTATTTCCCTTCGTATATATGATTATGACGAGCTTCATAAAAGGGGCATACTCGCTGCCGCGGCCTAAGGAAGTATTCTCTGTCATCCCAAACCTATATAATTACCAGCTAGTATGGAGCAAAAATAATTTTGCAAGGTATTTCCTGAACAGCTCGCTCGTTACCATCGTGTCTATGACAGGAAGTTTGTTTCTCGGCTGTTTAACCGCCTACGGGTTTGCCAGATTTACGTTTCCGGGCAAAGAGTTTCTATTCCGAATGTTTCTTCTGACCATGATGATTCCCGGAGTGATCAACATTATTCCACAGTTTCTAATTATCAAATCATTTGGTTTGGTTAACACCTACTGGGGGCTATGGTTAATTTATATCGGCGGCGGTGTTGTTGGCAGCACGTTCTTCTTGCGTGGATTCTTTCAAAGCATTCCGAAGGAGTACGAGGAGTCCGTGTTGATCGATGGCGGTGGCAGCTGGCGCATTTTCTGGAATATTTACCTGCCTCAGTCGATGCCGGCGATTGCGACGCTTGCAGTTCTTTCCTTTCAAGGCACATGGGAGGAGTATTTCACGGCTCTAGTCATTATTAAGGATGAGGCGCTTCGGACGCTGCCAATTGCACTGCTGATGTTCAACGATAAATATGCGACAAACTATTCATGGGTATTTTCTGCTTCCATTATAGCGCTCATTCCGACGATAATCCTTTATATTATTTTCCAAAAAAGATTCGTACAGGGTGGATTTAACGAAGGCGGAGTGAAGGGTTAAATCTAAAAACAGGAGCTATCAAATGAAACGGAAAAGAAATCGAAATAGAATAAGCTCATCAGTCATTGTTGTCATTACCTCTTTTATGATCCTTGCTTCCGGCTGCAGCGAGCAGAAGGAAATAAAGGCGGAGCTTGTGAATAGCCAAGGTATAATAAGTCGCTTGTCGACCGACAAATCGGCTTATCGTCCCGACGACAACGTTCATTTTACGTTGGATTTGGCTAAAACGGAGTCAAAAGCGAAGGTGATTGTCCAGTATCGCCATCTAGGGGAGAAGATTGCTGAGCAAGAAGTCAAGGTGGACGGCAATTCATTGGAATGGGATTGGACGCCTCCAAAGGAAGATGGCCGAGGTTATATGGCTGAGGTTTTCTTTGTAACGAAGGAAGAAGTGAAGGATCATCAGAACATCGCAGTTGACGTGTCCACAGACTGGAGCAAATTTCCTCGTTATGGTTATTTGGCGGACTTCCACAGCATGAATGGGGAAGAGATGGCAACAGTAATCGAACGTCTGAATCGGTTCCATATTAACGGCGTTCAGTTTTATGATTGGCAGTATAAACATCATCAGCCTCTGAAGCTGGAAGGCAATCAACCAGCGTCGGAATGGCCGGATATTGCAAACAGACCTGTCGCCTTGGATACAATTAAAGGCTATATTGACCTTGCGCACAGCAAAAACATGAAGGCGATGAACTACAATTTATTGTTCGGGGCATATGAGGGGGCAGAGGAGGACGGTGTCAAAAAAGCGTGGGCGCTGTACAAAGATCCTTCGCAAGCGAATCAGGATAAGCATCCATTGCCAGACAGCTGGGCCAGCGACATTATGCTCTATGACCCAAACAACGTGGAGTGGCAAAACTATCTGATCGATAAAGAAATTGAAGTATTTAACCAATTGAAATTCGATGGCTGGCATGTTGATCAATTAGGCGATCGCGGAGCGCTTTGGAATGCCAAAGGAGAAAGTGTAAAGCTGGCGCCTGGCTATGTATCATTCCTGAAAGCAGCCAAGGAGAAGCTGGATGTCGACTATGTAATGAACGCTGTCGGACAGTATGGGCAAGCCTTTATGGCTCCTCAGGCTCCTCTCTCATTCCTATATACCGAAGTATGGGACGGGCATCCGAAGTATGGCAACCTTAAGGGGATTATCGATCAAAACAACCAGTTCAGCAAAAATAAGCTAAACACGGTGCTTGCTGCTTATATGAACTATGATTTGGCAAACGCGAGCGGGGAATTTAATACGCCAGGCGTTCTGCTTACAGATGCAGTCATCTTCGCATCCGGCGGATCCCATCTGGAGCTTGGGGAAAATATGCTGGCCAAAGAGTATTTCCCTAATCGAAATCTCTCCATTCCAGCTGAACTGGAAGAGCAGCTTATTCGCTATTACGATTTCCTTGTCGCTTATCAGAACATTTTGCGAGATGGAGTAGAGGAATCTGAACTAATCGTATCAAGTACAGGGGACACAAGTGTTTCCGCTGCTCCAGAGCAAGGCAAAATATGGTCCTTTGCGAAGCAGAAAAGCGGAAGCAACATCGTTCACTTCATTAACTTCACTGATGCTAAAACCATGGAGTGGAATGACAGCAAGGGCGAGCAAGCTGTGCCTATTGAGCGTAAAGAAATAGACATTTCCATTGAGACAGAGCGTGAAGTTGCAAGTATCCTATTCGCCTCACCAGACTATTATCAAGGATCACCTATTAAGCTGAGCTTCAAGCAGCAAGAAGGCAAGGTTACACTTAAGCTTCCAGTCCTGAAATACTGGGATCTACTAACCATTAATTACAAGTAAGGTTGCGATAGCATGCAGAACCAAGCGATACGAAAGATAGTTTTCGTGCGCTTTGTTTTGTACACTGCAATGAAAGCGTTTGCTGATATGAACGTAATGCATGAGAATGAATGGAGCGAAGCCAGCATGGCTGCGCTCCTCTTCTATAAAACCTTCTATTTTAATCGTGTTGATTTAGGTAAACTAGGAGTATCTTCTTTAACAAGGTGGGCAGCTTATGGCGCGCTTCGAGAAAATAACGAACCGATTTGCTTCAAAAATGATTTTAGCGTTTTTACTCATTATTTTGATTCCGACCACTTTATCGGGTTTCTCTTTCTATTTGGAATCTTCCGCGCTTGTAAAACGAAATGTTAGAGCATCTACCGTTCAGGTTACCAAGCAAACCGCAGATGCCTTGTCTTCTATTTTCAACGCGGGAAGCGATACATCCGATTTAATATACAGTGATTTGAAGGTGCAAAAATCAGCGATGCAATATACCTCGAGTCCGCTTAGCGAGCAGATCGAGATGACGCAATCATTAAATACGCTGCTTAATAACGTCGTGTATTCAAGCTCATTCGTAAGAATTGTTTACATCATTAAAAGTGGGGGCATCGGCTGGGGGAGCGGCACATTTTCTACACCCAAATTGCGAAAGGTTGACTTGAATCATCAAGAGTGGGTAGCGGAGTCGAAAAAGCAGGATGGCGGGTTCGTATGGCAGCCGATGCGAAAGGATCCTTTTAGCGGTGGTGGGGAAAATACTGATCTTGTTCTCCCGATCAGCCGTGCGTTAAAAGACTTTGAATCGCTTCAGCAAATCGGTCTGCTGGTCGTTAATTTAAATGGCAAGGCCATCATTAATACGATTAAGCAAGTGAAGCTGGGGGAAACCGGACGTTATATGGTCGTTAACGCACAAGGTGAAATTATGATCGATACGGATCTTTCACGAATTGGTCAGATGGTGGAGGATGCCAAACTGCATGAGTTGATTGTACATAATGATGCAGTTGAATTCGAGTACGCTAATAAGGGCGTCCATTATTATGGCGTAAAGCAGCTGCTAAGCAATGGTTGGCTGCTGGTTGGCACAGTTCCTACGCTTGAAATAACGGGGGCGCTGGATAAGCTGCATACACGTATTTTAATAACCTCAGCATGCTTCGCTTTGCTTGCGGTGCTCGTTGGTCTTCTCATCGCGAAGAAGGTTACGAAACCTATCAAGCAATTAACGTTAGAGATGAGGAGAGTTCAGCAGGGAGATCTATCTGTTCGAACAGCGTTAACGTCTACAGACGAGATTGGGCTCATGAGTAGGCATTTTAATAAAATGCTGGATGAAATTGAACAGCTGATGCTACGAGTGGAGCAGGAGCAAAACGAGAAGCTTGAGGCCGAGGTGCGTGCGGTCACTTACCGGATTCATCCGCATTTTCTCTACAATACGCTTAGTACGCTCAGATGGCTGATTCGAGCAGGAGAGATGGAGCGAGCCGATCAAGGGCTAGCGGCTCTAACTAGACTGCTTCAAGCGAATATGGGCAAGAACGGGCAAATGATTACACTTGCGGAAGAGCTGGAGATCATTCAGAAATATATCGTTATTTTAGAAATGCGGTATGAGCAAAAATATGCTTTGGCTATAGAGGTACAGCCTGGGGCGGATCAAGTGAAAATTCCAAGGATGCTGCTTCAGCCGCTCGTTGAGAATGCGATCTTCCACGGCTTCGTGCCGCTTAATCGCGGAGGAGATATTACGATTAAGGTGACAGAGCAGCAGGGAGAGCTGCGGATTGTGATCCATGATGATGGCTCAGGAATATCAGAAGAGAAGTTGAAACAATTGAATGCAAAGGAAGGTATGACGAAAGCAGGCATAGGAATGAAGCATGTTTATGATTCCTTAAGGCTTTATTATGGCGCAGGCTCGGGCATATCTGTTACGAGTGATATTGGACTCGGTACTCATATTCATATCGTCATCCGTTTATAAAGCTAAAGCTTCCGAGTTCAGATATTGCTGCCTACAACTTCGAGGAGGAAATGACGTGAACGATTATGTTTTGATTGTGGACGACGAGCCGATTATTCGAAACGGGCTTAAAAACTTCATAAATTGGGATGAGCAAGGGCTGACCTTAGTGGGAGATTGTGCAAATGGCCTTGAAGCATTTGAACGGCTTCGATCTCAGCCTATTGATATTTTGATAACGGATATTAAGATGCCAGTTATGGATGGCCTGGAGCTAACGCGAAAGGCGCTGGAGGTTAATCCGCTAACCAAGGTTATCCTAATTAGTAGCTACAATGAATTCGAATATGTGCGTGAGGGGATGAAGCAGGGTGCTGTCGATTACTTGCTTAAGCCGTCACTGGAAGCGGGGGAACTCATTGCTGTACTCGTGCGATGTAAAGAAATGCTGCAGCAAAACCGCAGGCAAGTCGTGCAAAATCAACAGTTCGATGAGCAATTGGTTTTCCTTGCGAGAAGACGTTCTGAGCAGGAAATCATACGCTTGCTCGCAACCAGCGAGTCTGAATCTAAATTAGTTGATCTTTTTGATCAGCCAAATGATCGCTACGTTTGTGCTTTTGTTGTATCGGATGGTCTAAACGAGTGGCGGGAACGATACGGGGATTTGCATATTAGCATCATGTATGAGGATATGCAGGCTTTATTTTATGAGCAATTCCAGTATGGCAGTGCGCCGATTTTGACGGGAGAAGGTCTCTTTATGATCTTACCTCTTGTGGGGAATGCAGAAGGTGAGCTTGAGCGCTTCAAGAACCGGGTTGCTGCTGAACTATCGACCTCAATTTCTATTGGTTACTGTGTGGAGCAGGAAACAGAGCGGGTGGAAACAGGACTCAGAAAAAGCCGAGCTGCAGGGGAACGAAGATTTTTTGAAGGTACGGGCAAACTTTTTGCCTATAAACAAATACCGGATGAGAGCGTAGCGGGGTCTAATTATGAGGGAATGAACATGCAGGTTATGGTTGAGCAATTTCGCACCGAGGACCATACAAAAACAATCATCGATCGCTTCGTTTCAAGCTGGACGAAGGGTGCTCAAACACCGGAGCACGTAAGAAAAGAAGCATATGAGCTGCTCTCCGCCTATGCTTTTGTGAACGGAGGCTCAAAAACGCTATCAGATTTCCGAGAACACATTTGGCGCTGTGAGACGGTTGTTCAGCTCGAATCGACTATCCGTCAATTGTTTGAGGAAATGGAGCATCCCAATCAGCTGAGGTTGGCTGATAAAGGCCATAGCGGACAGTTAATCACTAAAGCCATCGCCTACATTAAGCTCCATTACCGAGAAGATTTAACACTGCAACAAGTAGCGGATAACATACATGTAAGCAAAAGCTATTTTTCGAATTTGTTCAAAAAACAGGCAGGTCAAAATTTCATCGATTATTTAATCGATTTGAGGCTGCATGAAGCAAAACGGATGCTGGTTAAAAACGAGTACAAGATTTATGAGGTAGCTGAAAAATCCGGTTTTAACGATGTGAAATATTTTAGCAAGCTGTTTAAAAAAATGACTCAGATGACACCTGTAGAGTATCGAGATAAGCATCAACAGTAGTTGATGGAGGAGATTGCCATGCTTATAAATAGGCTGATAATAATAGTGTGTTTACTTGCAATCAGCTCAGGCTGCAGCCAGCAGTCTATTCTTACAAATGACAGCAAGGTCAAGAAGTTAACAAATACCGAGAATACGGAAATCGAGTTCTGGCATACGTACAGTGATCAAGAGACTCGAATTTTGGAGGATATACTTATTCCTGCGTTTGAGGAGGCGTACCCCGCTATTCACGTCGTTCCTGTTCGGCAAAGCAACAATATGGAAATGAAATATACGCTCATCTCCAAGGCATCTTCCAATAGAGCGCCTGATGTAGTGCGTATGGATATTGTATGGGTGCCTGAGTTTTCCCAAAGCGGATTGCTGCTCCCCCTGAGCGAATACGATGATTTTGGCAAAATAACGCAATCGCTGCAGAGCAATACAGGCTCAGCAGGTTATTATAAGGGTTCCTATTATTCTCTCCCCGTTAATATGAACACGAAAATTGCTATATTTAATCGGGCATTGCTGGAACAGGCTGGATTGTCGATGCCGCCTGGAACTTTCCAGGAAGTGATTGATCTTGCTAAAAAACATCGATTCATGATTGGTATAGGGGGGCTTGAGTCGTGGAAGAGCTTGCCTTATATTTATGCGCTGGGCGGACGTATGACAGATGATTCATATTCGAAGGCATCCGGCTATTTGAATGGAGAAGCGACAATCAAGGCGGTTGAGCAGCTTTTATTGCTATATAAAGAGCAGTTGATTGATCGTACGGTTATTAACGGCGGCGGAGATAATTGGGAGGGGGTAAAGTCAGGGAAAATATTGGTCACAGATGATGGACCTTGGTTTTACAGCGTTTTTCAAGGCGAAGAGCTGGAGAGGGCGATTAACACAACAATAGCAGTTCCGTTTCCGCCGGATTTTGGTCCTGCCTCCATATTGGGAGGAGAAGATTTAGTCATTATGAAGGGCTCGAAAAATCCATTGCAGGCCTGGACATTTATGAAATGGATGGTCAATACGCAATCGCAAATTGCAATGTCGCAAACAGGCATAATTCCGACAAACTTGGAGGCCAAAGAGATAAAGGCGCAGGGTGAATCCTTTATTCATCCGTACACGGAGGCGCTTGATCATACATTTCTTCGTCCGCCAGTGAAAAGGTATAGTCGAATTGACGCTACTTATATAAAATATATGACCAAAATTTTTCAAGAGGAACTTTCGGTTAAACAGGGATTAACGGAAGCAGCCGCTGAGATTGATCGTTTGTTAAAGCAGTAAAATAGATTGATCCTCTAGACGAGACATGTTGTATGCAAAAAAAAGTAGGAATCTATTTGTGATTCCTACTTTTTTTATTTCGAAGCGGCAGTCTGCTCCTTAACGGAGCTGAGCCATGCACCTTTAATATGAATTGAATTCACATCACTCAATCATCAGAATTTCACGAATATCCTTTTCCGATAGAGAGGATAGAGCCTCCTGACCAGGCTGGATAACCTCGTCAATCAGGTTCATTTTCTTTTGCTGAAGCTCATACATTTTGTCCTCGACCGTGCCTTGCGTTACGAGGCGGATGACCTGCACGACGTTTTTCTGTCCAATGCGATGTGCACGATCGGCTGCTTGCTGCTCGACGGCTGGGTTCCACCAAAGGTCGTAGAGAATAACAGTGTCGGCACCCGTTAGGTTTAGTCCAGTGCCCCCTGCTTTTAACGAGAGCAGGAAGAGGTCGCGCTCACCGTCGTTGAATCGATTACAAAGCTCGACGCGCTCGGAGGCTTTTGTTTGCCCGTCCAAATAAAAATGAGTAATGCCTCGGTAACCCAGCTCCCGTGCGATTAGGCCGAGCATCTCTGTAAATTGTGAGAAGATGAGCAGCCGCTTGCCAGCACTCTGGCATTCCTCGATAATTTCAAGGAGCTGCTCAAATTTGGCGGAGCTTCCTCGGTAATCTTCTACGAATAAGGCAGGATGGCAGCAGAGCTGGCGAAGCCTTGTTATTCCAGCTAAAATTCGAATTCGATTTTGCTGGAAACTTTCATCGTTCAAATGCTTCACCGTCTCCTGCTGCAGCTTAGCTAGGAAGCCAACATACAGCTGTTTCTGCTCAGGCAGCAGCTCCGATGCTTGTATTGACTCGATTTTGTCAGGCAGCTCCTTCAGTACATCACTTTTCAGCCTGCGCAGCAAGAACGGACGAACCCGCTTGGCGACAGCTTCTCGCGATAGCTCATTGAAAGCTTGCTTGCTAGGAAATAACGCTGGGAAAACGGCTCCGAAAATAGACCATAGCTCCTCCAGCGTATTTTCCACGGGCGTGCCGGTCAATGCGAAGCGATACCCGGCATCAATAGCCTTAACGGCTTGCGCGGTTTGAGTCGTATGGTTTTTGAAATATTGCGCCTCGTCCAAAATCAGCGTGTGGAAGCTTTGCTTCATATAATCTTTAATATCTTTGCGCAGCAAGGGATATGAAGTTATGATCACATCCGCCGAAGAATCACCTGTCAGCAGGCCGCTGCGCTCTGACTTGGTGCCATCGGCAATAACGGCGCGAACCTCTGGGGCGAATTTCTTCAGCTCATTCAGCCAGTTGTAGGCGAGCGAAGCGGGAGCAACGATTAATGCTGGCTGCTCTCGCTTCCGAATCTCAGGAAGTACGGAAACGACAAATGCGATGGCCTGGACTGTTTTTCCGAGCCCCATATCATCGGCAAGAATGCCGCCGAAATGGTAATGGGCAAGTGTCTTCATCCATTGATAGCCGTATTGCTGATAATCCCGCAGCACGTTCGCGAGATTATCCGGTACAGGGAAATCCAAATTGTCGGGGTTACGCATGTTTTCCAGCAGCCGGCGGAACGATTTGCCAAGTCTTACCGCATTTCCGTTCTCATGTGAACCAATGAGATGCAGGCCGCGGGCTGTAGGTATCCGAAATTCGGTTCCTTGAATATCGCTTTGGCGCAGGCCGACCTCATTTAAGAAATGGATGATTTCTTGAAACTCGGCGCCATCAAGCGGCAATAATGAGCCGTTTGGCAAACGGTGGTATTTGCGCTGCACTTCAAGCGACTTCAGCAGGTTCCGAATTTCCGATTCAGGAATGCCGTCCATATCGAACTTGAATTCCAGCCAGTCTGTACGCTCATCTACATTAATCGTTACTTTTGGCGCTGCATGCTTGGTCACAATTCGCACTTTAACAGCAGAGGTAGCGTACACGGTCAGCAGCTTCTCAAGCCGCGGGATGATATGGTGCAGAAATTCGAATTCCGAATCCTCGTCCTCCATGAAATAGCCGCCCTCTGTTTTGGCGAAGGGAACCAGCTCCATCAGCTCGAGAATGAGCCGCTCTTGTTCTCCGTCCCGCATGAGAATGCGATCAGTACCGCGTGATTTCTCGCTTCCTTCTAAAGGATTAATAATAATGTCGCCATATTGGAACTCAAGCCCTGCGACCAGCCGATCTCTTACCCGGTCCAAGTAAAGCTTCGCTTTAAGCTGCGTTTGCAGCACGCGGTCAGATATTGATTCCGCAATTCCGACACTGCCCAGCTTCATTAGTCCCGGGATGACCCTTTCCATAAACGGCTCCATTTGCGCAGGGGCAATATGAATCTTTGGCTTGCGTGAAGTGTCAAGCAGCTGCTTCATCTCCATAAGCCGTGTGCAAGATTCCGGTTTCAGCTCAATCAGCTTGCCGTTTGTGATAACCAGCTCATAGTCTTCCATAATGATGATCTGATCAAGTCCCTGAATATCCAATTGATAGCCGTCGCTTGTCGCTTGATCAAACGCAAAATGGAGCGGGAGCGCTTCGTCACTCCGTTCAATGCCATGAAACGTTTGATTGTTATAGAGCAGCTGTACGGTCGGTGCAGCAGTTAGCAAAGGAAGCGTCTTATCCCATGAGGAGGGAGGTACAAGCAGCATACGGTCTCCGCCTGCCGGAGCCTCTCTTAGAAATGAGCGGGACAGCGATTCCCTGAATATCTTTTCATTTCGGTAGATTTGAATAAGCCTCGCAAGCACCACATCATTCTCCTGCTGAAAGCTGTGAACGGCTGGATCATAGGTGAAATGTTTCGAGAAGACGTAAGGCTCCCGCCGGTCGACCTTTTCCAGAAATTCGCGTATTTGCTGTACGATATATAACCGTTTTGGGCCAACCTTAAGCTCAATGCCGAACATATGCTTTCGGAAGCCGTAGGGGAAAAGCTTAACAGAAATCTCTACTTCAAGAGTGGTGCGCATGTCCAAAAGCGACCGGCTTCCGCTTGTGCGGATCGGACGGTGGCTGAACAAGCCTAACATGCCGTTAGCCAGCCGAGTATCGGCTGCTTCTAACCCCGCTTGCGCGGCATATCGATTACGGAGATGGGTTGTATCTGCTTCGTCATCATCATAGTAAGGCCTATCCTCTGGATGAAGGAGTGAGGGGTAGATACGGGCAGGCTTATCAAACTCATTTTGAAAATGATGAATTTGCAGCAGCGCCGCAGCTACATGCTGGCAATACTTATCGTAGGTGCTGAAAGCGAGACAGGAGCACTCCGCTTCGACGTCTCCATCCAGGTCAATATCGATCGTAACCTCATAGCGATGGTTGCCCATTACGATAGCTTTAAAGCTGCTTGCCTCAGGACCTTGGTCCGCAAGCGTAACTTTTCCATCTTTATAATAGGCTTCGCCGCGTTCATAGAAGGTATCGCCGCATAGCAGCTTAATAACTCGCTCGGACAACTGTACGCTCATGGTATGGTTCCTTTCCGCTAGCGGAACGCTTGTTCCGATGTGTAAGTTAATTCTTATCATAGCAGAATATGTACAGCAGGTCACAATTCAAAATGTGGGCATTGTGCTTCTGAAATAAAAGCCTAGCAAATGCTAGCTCTACTTTTGATGTGGTCCAGGCAGCTCTTACTGAAATTGAATGCAATCAACGGTATAATGTAGGAAGTGAAGTTAAGCTTGATTATGGGAAAAGGAGCTGGTCAACCATGCATTACCGACGACTTGGAAATAGCGGCCTCAAAGTATCCGCGCTCGGTTTAGGTACCAACGCATTTGGCAAACGCGCAGATTATGAGGCTTCAAAACAAATCATTCATAGCGCGATAGACAATGGAATCAACTTTATCGATACAGCTAACATTTATGCAGCCACCGAATCCGAAAAAATCATTGGGCAGGTGCTCGAGGGACAGCGTCAACATGTTGTTTTAGCTACAAAAGCAGGGCTAGTTCGGGGAGCAGGCGTAAATGAGCGCGGCTCGTCCAGATTTCATTTGCAGACGGAACTGGAACACAGCTTAAAACGTCTAAAAACCGACTATATCGATCTATATCAAATTCATACATTTGATCCTGAAACACCACTTGAGGAAACACTTCGAGCACTAGAGGATATGGTACGCTCTGGCAAGGTGCGCTACATCGGAGCTTCCAATTACTTTGCGTGGGAGCTGATGAAGGCGCTCGGAATCAGTGATCGGCTTGGAATAAATCGCTTCGTATCGACACAAGTGAGCTACTCCTTAGCGGATCGAACGCCGGAAAACGAGTTGGTTCCGATGTGTCTAGACCAAGGCGTGGGCATCATTCCGTATTTTCCGCTGGCTGGCGGCATTTTATCAGGAAAATACAGCGCAGCGCAGCAGGCGCCAGAGGGCTCTCGCGCTCAGACCGACCCGAGTTTCCAGCGATTTATCGATACTAAAACCATTGCATTAGGTGAAAATGTAGCGAAGCTTGCGGAACAATTGGACTGTACGCCAAGCGTATTATCACTCGCGTGGCTCATGCATCAGCCTGTCGTATCTACCGTCATTGTGGGAGCGACAAAGGTGGAGCAGCTCAAAGAAAACTTGAAGAGTGTATCCATGCAGCTGACCGCAGATACAGAAGAGGAATTGCAGAAGATTAGCCGCCCATTCCGTACGGGTGAACCTTTTGCATGGTATCGCTTGCCATAGAGATAGACACAACGGGTACCCACACGCAAAACACTTTGAAGAAGGTGCATGGCTTGTGGGTGCTTTTTTTGTATAGAAGCCTTGTTATTGTTGCATTCGTGGGCAAATTGTAGATGCAGCCTTGTTTCATCTCTATCCGATTTGTTTTATAAGTTATTATCGAATAGGAGGAGAGTGAGAGGCATGACGGAGAAGCAAACCTATTATGTATCGATTTCTGGAAAGCGGGTCGAGCCTGAACCTTCCATCAATGATCAGTTAACGGTAACCGCAACGCAGGGGGAGATCAGTGAGCTTCAGCAGCTGCTCGACCAAATTCAGCGGGATGATGAAAAAACACAATTTCGCGCACCAATCCCTTATAAATCAGCTGATAATGACAAAGCAACCGATAAGTTTAATGAGGATATTATCAAGGTTTACGAAACCGTATATGTGTTAGGCACGGCAGAAACTAGAGATCATATTCGCCAAATGAATATTTTAAACAAGCTGAAAGACTCTGATTACGACTATCCCGGATATGAGCGATAAAACGGTAAGCCAGTAAACAGATAAGAGGCTGTCACTAAAGGCAAATTGCCTTAAAGAGACAGCCTCTTTGCTTTTGAATTGGATAAATGATGAAGAACAATGGTTTATTCAGATCAATATTAATGCCGCTCTAAGTCGTCTACGTAGTCCTTGGCCTCTTTGAGGCTGACGCCACTTTTTTTTCTAAACTCTTTAATTGCTTGAACTCTTTTTCCTGAAGCAACTAGCATGCGTAATCTATCATCGATATTTATAGGGGCGTTGTTGCGAGTCATACCGGGTGAGGAAGGAGGGGAATTTAGGTTTGGCTTGGGTGATCTCAAAAAATCCGAATGGTTGTTAGCCCGTTGAAGCTCTAATTTTATTTCGTCAACCTGTCTCTGCAAGCTAAACACTTTTAACCCAAGCAGGACGGATAGAACTAATGCGCTCACAGCAACAATTTCGATCGTTTCCATTACGAATCTCCCCTTCCTGTTTTGAAAACCTATTATAACATAATTACAATTATTGTAAGGGCGATTTCGAGCTGCTGAGCAAGAATGTTTTGATAATGAGAATGATTATTAATATAATAAGAGAGGTGGAAATTGTAAATAGACATGGAAGGTGAACATGATGACATTACAGGAACATATACCATTATGGAATCATGCTGCTATAAGGGTGCTTGATGTTCGTCGGTCTATTTTGCGATCGGGTGAGAGTTTGCAAGGCTTCCGATTGCCAGCTAGTGCCTTCTTATTCGCTGCTGCTGGTGATGCAAAAATTCTCATCGACGGAATGGAGCATATGGTGAATCGTTTTTATGTGTGCCATGCCGGAAAAGGCGCTACGATTGATATTGTGCAAGTGAATGAAAAACTCGATTATTATTTTATTTTTTATAAAGCAGTCCTCGTTTTACCAGCTCGTAAAGAACTGTTAAAAGTATATAGAGACAATAATCCTTTTCAAATGCAATATGGTTTTGCCCCTGCCTATCCGCTAGGTCTTCTGACGAGAATCGAGCAAATGTATTCGCACTGGATGCTTGATATTCAATTGGAAAGATTTCATGTGAGAGCGTTGTTTCACCAATTGGTATACGATCTTATGAAGCAGCTCCATGCCGCTGAGGGGGCAGCCAAAGCTCAGCCGGATTACGTCAGCCAAACGATTCGCTTCATGGAGGAACGTTACGCTGAGACAATCAGTCTTCAAGAATTGGCGAGTACTCTTCATTGCAATGAGAGAAAGCTGCAGCGATTATTTAAAGCGCAGCTTCGGATTGGGCCACTAGAGTATCTCATTCAGGTTCGAATGGATCATGCGCAAACGATGTTATTGAATACGAATATGCCGCTTAAAGCCATTGCAGAATCAGTAGGTTATGGTGATAGTTATTATTTTAGCCGAGCCTTTAAGAAGCATATTGGCGTTTCTCCTCTTAACTTCAGAAAGCACCGTCGGATAAGTTCATCCTCTATGTCGCAAAATTCCATTGTCGCGGATACTTCTCTCTCGTATGATGGTGATTGTGATAATCATTATCAACAATTAGACGGAGGAGTTATACGGATGAATAGGAGTAAGAGGTCGATTTTAGCGGTTAGCTTAATGCTCAGTTTAATTTTATTGTTGAGTGCATGTTCGACGGGAAATAGCATGGGAAACAATACGGGAGGGGCTAGTCCAGCTGGAGCTGAATCTAGCGCAGCTTCTACAAACACAAACGTATCGCAAACAGCGCAACAGGCATATCCTGTTGTTATTAAACATATGAAGGGCGAAACAACGCTGGAGCAGCGCCCACTTAAAATTGCGGTGCTTGATACAAAATTTGTGGATCAATTGGTAACTTTAGAAGAGCAGCCAGCGGGCAGCGTAAAAGCCGCGGCAGATAAAACAGACTTCCCGGCCTATTTAATGGATAAGCTGAAGGATGTTAAATTGCTCGGTACAAGGGATGAGCCCAACCTTGAGGCTATTATGGCCATGGAACCCGATTTAATTATTTGTACAGAATTCCAAGAAGAAGTGTATGAGAGCTTGTCCAAAATTGCTCCAACGATCATGCTCGAATTTAATGAGGATTGGCGCGTCACTTTAGATACTTTTGGAAAAATTGTAGGGAAGTCTGAAGAAGCGAAGGCTGTCTTGGAGGCCTACAACGTGAAAACAGAGAAGCTGAAGGTAGAGCTAAAGGCTAAGCTCGGAGATCAAACTGTTGCATTAGCGCGCCCACGTGATGAGGGGATACGGATACATACACCAATCCACCGTACAGGAGCTATTTTATACAATGATTTAGGCTTGAATGCCCCAGAATCGGTTTTGAAGGAAAAGGATACCGCTTATGAAATTGCATTAGAGGCTTTCCCGGAAGTTGGCGCTAATCATTATTTCCTCGTAAAAGATGATATGTTCAAGGCGGCAGTGGACGAAATCCAGAAGACGGAAACGTGGAAAAATGTTGAAGCTGTGAAAAACAATCAAGTCTATGATGTGGATTCAAACATATGGATTGCCTATTATGGCCCGATTGCCATTAATATGATTGTTGACCGGGTAGCAGAAATTTTCCTTGGTAAGGCATAACATGTCAGCAACGCTTTCAAAGTCGGAGTGGGGCAATTTAAAAAGCAGATATAACTTCTCTTATGAAAATAATACCGACTCCGCTGATCGCTCCATTTATTCAAGAAATTTATTGAATAAGGAGTTATGCGAAACCTATCTGGATCGGCTAGGGAGCGAAATAGCTTCGCCATCAAGAAGAGTAACTGCGTCGATGCTCGCGAAGCGATATGCTTATCTAGTCGTTGCTCCTGTTCTGTATGCGATGACGGTATACAACAAGAATTTGACCATGACGTTGGACAATTGCCGCTTGGTTTCACCTAGCGACAGCGAGTTCAATGTGACGAAATCTAAGTTTCCTAATTTAAGCTTTGAAGAACCAAGCGTTACGGAACCGGTAGCTGGGGAGCGGAAAGAGTGGCGGGATCAGGTAATAAGAGAACTTTTTGCAGAGCATATTTCTCCATTATTTCGTGCTTTATCTATGGTTGGCGGAATACCTATAGTGATCTTATGGGAGAATGCGATGGTTCGAATTGCTCCGCTTTATGAGGACGGACTAGAGGAAGAAACGAATCCGGTTATCTTGCAACGACTTCATGAGGATTTCACGTTTATAACGCAGACTGCACCAGCAAGCTTATTTGGAGAACGCCGCAATCCGTTTAAGAAGTTTATGAGCAAAACGAATATAGACACGATGAGTGAGCTGCCTGATATTCGCAAAACCTGCTGCTTCTATTATGAAATGTCTTCGGCAGAATATTGCAGAGCTTGTCCGAAACCTTTCGAATGCCATATATAGCAGGACATTGAGCAATCGTCTTGTCACCTTTTTGGGGCAAGGCGGTTGCTTTTTTTATTTATTGGTTCTTAATATAAAAGGGGTTTTGAAATATAATTTGATTCCACATATGCCATTGACGGCCGGTGTCATAGAGCTGAAGCTCGAGATTTCTTTAGCAGCTTACAAGCATTATTCATTCGAATTTATGTTAAATAGGAAAGAATGGTTTCTCCTGTTACAGCTTTGAACATTTGAGTGAATTAATGGCAGATAAAGGTTCACTTTGGCGGCGTCCGCTAGGGAGTCTTTTATAAATTTTTTCGAATGCTGAACATATTCTCATGGGGATGCTTCCACCGTAATTTTGCTGCAAAGCGACTTTTTAGGAATTATTTGTTGAATTAGCAGGAGTAAATCCTGTTAATTGCTAAATTGGGCTGCTTCCACTACAAATAGCAGGAGCTTTTCCTGCTATTTGTAATTTAGCTGGAAAAGCTCCAGTTAATTTTCAGCTGCGCACTCATTTGAGTTAATTAGCAGGAAAAGCTCCATGTAATTTTGCTGGAAAGCGGCTTTTTAGGAATTATGTGTTGAATTAACAGGAGTAAATCCTGTTAATTGCTAATTTGAGCTGCTTCCATTACAAATAGCAGGAGCTTTTCCTGCTATTTTATATTTAGCTGGAAAAAATCCTGTTAAATTTTAGCAGTGTGCTCAGCTCACGCAATAAACGAGAAGTGCCATGCTGAGCATTCTGCAGACTCCATAAGTTGATGGATTTTCAGTTTATCCCGTGCGCTGTTCGATTAGTACTGCTAATTAGGCAAGTATTATGTAAGTTTGACCTGCTGCTCGCTCCATGCCCAAAGCTTAGCCGCAAGCTCAGGATTGCTCGCTTTGCTTGCCGTTTGAACGCTCTTGCTGTCGATAAAATATTGGCCGGTCAGATTTGCCGCTTCATCGCTGGATGCTAAATAAATAGCCGTCTTTGCCCCTTCAAGCGGCGTTCTGAAAAAAGGCTTGAGCAGCTTATGCACCGTCTTACCGAAGCCGCTCTTGCGATCTACGCCAATATTGGTCGCTACCGCCCCGGGATGAAGACTGTTAACCGTCACCCTCGTACCTGCGAGACGTTTTGCCAGCTCATTCGTGAATAAAATATTCGCGAGCTTCGATTGCGCATAACCTTTTGCGACATTATAGCCCCTTGTTAGGTTCGGATCGTCAAAATGTATTCTTCCGGCCTTATGCGCACCAGACGATACATTGATAATTCTCCCTTGCGGAGCACGTTGAAGAAGGTCAAGCAGCTCGTTAGTCAGCAAAAAATGTCCCAAATGGTTGATGCCGATTTGCGATTCAAATCCATCCGAGGTTATGCTTCGTTTCAAGGCGACAACCCCTGCATTGTTGATCAACACATCAAGCTGGCTATATTTCTGCTTAAATGCAGCAGTGAAGGTGCGAATGCTGGCAAACGAGCCCAAATCGCAGGTCATGAGGACAATATCGCTTCTGCCGCTTTGGTTGCGCGCTTGTTCAAGTGCACGCTCGCCGCGCTCCTTGCTGCGGCATATCATCACGACATGCGCCCCTTGCTTCGCAAGCTCGACTGTTGTCGCAAGCCCCATGCCGGAATTGGCGCCAGTTACTGCTACGACCTTTCCTGTCATATCGCTCATCCAAGCCACCTCCGTATATTCGTTATTTACAGCTTACCATGTGCAGCGAAGGTATGCCGTACAAATTCAATAAACGATCTGACATGTGGAGACAGCTGATCCTCGTTACGGTAAGCCAAACAAATATGCCGCTGGTTTACATACTGAGGCAGATCGCGCATAACGAGCTCGCCGGCTTCGATTTCTCGGATGACGCTTCGGCGCGGCAGGATGCCAACACCCATATTGCATTTTAGAGCTTCCTTGATCGTTTCGATCGCACCCAGCTCCATAACACTTTCCCACTGCAAGCCAGCCCCGGCTGCCCACTCATCGGACAAGGTGCGTGAGGTTGAGCCAACCTCATGCAGCAGAAATGTTGCATGTCTCAGCTCTTCGACCTCTACTTGCGCCTGGTTAGCTAACGGATGCTCCGGCGCAAGCAGCAGCTTCAGCTCATCAGCGACTAATGGCTGTATAATAAGGCCTTCTTCCAGCGATTCGCCAAGAGAGACGATGCCTATATCGATCTCATAGCTGCGCAGCATCGCAAGCACAGAAGCTGCTTGCTTCACGGTCAGCATGAGGCTTACTTTTGGATACAGCTTGCGGTAGGCGGCAAAGTGCGGCGGCATCACATAGGTTGCTGGCGTGTAGCTCGCCCCCAGCCTCAAACGGCCTTCCCCTTGTTCACGGCGCTCCAGCATGGCAAGTCTAGCTTCTTCCATAAGGAAAACGATTCGCCTCGCATAGGGGAGCAGATCCACAGCAGCTTCACTTGGCTGAAGGCTCCGCGAGTGCTTGCGGAACAGCTCCACGCCAAGCTCCTCCTCAAGCCTTTTGAGATGAAAGCTGATTGTCGGCTGCTTAAGCCCCAGCTTATCTGCAGCTTCTGCGAGCGTTCGACCGCTGCATACCTCCATGAACACATGCAGCTGCTGTACATTCATCCCGTGCTCACTCCCTCGCTTTTTGCCTATTAATATAGATTAAATCTATATGTATATCAATATCTATCGATTATATTTCATAATATCTCGACATTACGTTAACAATCATCTGACAAACCGTTGCTAAAGTTAGGAGGTAAGCAAAACAGATAGTGGAGGGAAATCAAAACGATGAAAACGAATGGGAAACGCTGGCTTGGAACCGTTTTGCTAGCTGGACTGATGGCACTAACTGCTGCATGCGGCAACGGAAATGCCGGAAATACGAATAAAGGGGCAGCAAATGCCGGAAATACACAAACGACGGCTCCTACCGAAGAAGCGCAAGCGACAGAAACAGCTGCCACGGAGGATAAAGGAACGCTTACTGTATACTTGAACGATTTTGACAGCATTATTGCTCCATTATTTGAGGAAGCTACCGGCTACAAGCTGGAGGTCGTTGCGGGCAACGGAGCAGAAATTATGTCCCGCGTTGAAGCAGAGAAAGGCAATCCACATTGGGATGTCATTTGGCTGGATGCGATGCCTTCCATTTATGGTCTAGGGGCAAGCGGTCAACTGCTTGAAGGCTGGTCGCCGAATAACGTCGCTAATCTAACTGACTTTGCCAAAGCTTTTGTGCCTGAGAAGCAATGGTATGTTCCTACAGGCGCACATGCTGCGGGAGTTATCGTGTATAACAAGGACAAAGTGAAGGCGGAGGATGCGCCAAAATCATGGGAGGACTTCTCGAATGCGAAGTACAAGAACATGATCGGCATGGCTGACCCAGCGATCGCAGCTCCGGCTTATCCTTTTGTTTCTTGGTTTTTTAAAGAAAAGACAAACGATGGCGGACAAACGTTCTTTAGCTCTTTGATGGACAATGGGCTTCGTGTATATCCCAAAAATCCAAACGTTGTCAAAGCGCTCGCCGCTGGTGAAATCTCGATCGCAGCACTGCAAGAGAGCAATGCCTATGCGATGAAAAACGATAACGAGCCTATCGAAATTATTTGGCCGGCAGAAGGTGCTCCCGCATCCGTTCGGGTAGCTGCGATTCAGAAGGATACCAAAAATCCGAATGCAGCTAAAGCGTTTATCGAATTTCTGCTCGATCCAAAAACGCAGCAAGCTTTAATTGATCAAGGCGACGAGAGTTATTTCCAGCCTTCCGTAAACGGCGTAAATGCCAAGCAAGATCGCGCAGCCGATGCGAAGCTCGTTGCAGCCGACGCTTCCTGGGCATCTGAAAATGAAGCGGCAATCAAGCAATGGTTCGCCGACCAGTCCGTTAAGTAAACGATGCAAACTTTTATGAAGGATCGGTTAGGATGGTTTGTCAGTATCATCCTATTCATCCTCGTCTTATATCCCTTGGCGGCAGTTATTATTCAAGTACTGCTGCCTGGGGTTTTCTTCGGCAATTGGCAACTCGGGGACCTTGCGCTGCTGCTCGAAATATTCAAGCGTCCCTTATGGCAAAAATCACTCGAAAATTCCGTCGTGCTTGGACTTGGAACGACGGTGCTCGCTACGATTCTCGGCGGTGTGCTGGCAACGATACGCGCCAACTGGTCATTTCCAACAGCTAAGCTGCTGGATGCCTCCGTTTGGCTGCTCATTATTACGCCTTCGTTTATTTTAGCGCAGGGCTGGGTGCTGTTTGCTGCCGGAGGCGGCATCGCTGTTAACCTGCTCGGCTGGCACTGGGTTACGAGCGCTGTTTTTCAGCCTGCTGGACTTATTTTTATTATGACTTTAAGCAAATTCCCATTCGCTTATTTGAGTGTTCATGCGGCGATGGAGTGGAAGGTTGATCAGCTGTCTCACGCAGCTCGCCTATCCGGAGCATCTGCTTTCACGGTATGGCGTACGATCCAAGCGCCTCTGCTTATGCCAGCTGTTTGGGCTGGAGCAGCGCTTGTCTTTATGGATACAATCGGCGATTTCGGGCTTCCTGCATCGATTGCCGCTGTTTATCGTTTTCCGACACTGCCTTACTCTATTTACTCGGCAATCTACACATCGCCCATACGATTCGATATGGCAGGCGTTCTGTCCTTTTATCTCGTATTGTTAATCGGCATTGCGATGTTCGTCCAATTTTATGCGATGCGCCGCTCACGCTTTGATTTCTTATCGGCTCGGGCGCAGCGGTCTGTACCGAAGCCGGCTGGAAAGTTTGCTGTGCTTCTTACCACACTAAACTTGTTATTTCTTGCCGTAGTCATCGGCATTCCGATAGGCGCAAACGTGCTGATGTCCATATTCAAAACACAGTCAGGCGGTATGAAGCTAGCGAATCTCACCTTGGAGCATTACAGGGAATTGTTCCATAGCTCAAGCACGCTGCTGAAGGGTTTGTCCCATTCCTTAATGATCGCTGGAGTCGCTGCTCTGCTTGGCCTATTATTCGGACTGTGCGTCGCTTATGTCTTAACCTATTCACAGTTCAAATTTAAACGGACGATTGAGGTGTTCTCTGTCGTCACGCTTGCTGTTCCCGGCGTCGTGCTGGGCATTGGGTATATTTTCGTTTGGAATCAAAAATGGCTCGATTCGATCGGCTTGCTCCTGTACGGAACGCCTTGGATTCTTGTGCTTGCCGCAATCGCCGGCGCTATTCCCGTCATTACGAGATTGATGGTCGGCGCAATGGCGAAAGTGCCGCTTAGCCTACTTACTGCCGCGCAGCTGCAAGGCGGTACGCTCGCAAGCCGCGTCCGTTTCATACTTGTCCCTTTAATACGCGGCGCTTTGCTCTCTGCGGGCCTTGCTGCATTTGGCTCCAGCGTGTTTGACTTAGCGGTGAATTCGATCCTGTTCCCGCCAAACTTCCTCACGCTGCCCGTTACGATCAACAAGGCATTCGAGGATTTGGATTTTGGTTATGCTTCAGCGGCAACCGTCGTTGGATCATTTATCGTTATTATGATTATTTTGGCGGTTGAGCTCATGCTCCGCCGCAAGGAGGCAAATACATGACATCGACAGCGATTCAGCAAAGGTATGGCGAGGCAAATGAGCCTAAGCCAGCCGCTCCCAAACCGCTGCTTGCAGCATCTGGTTTAATGAAAAGCTACGGATCGTTTCAAGCGCTTAAAGGAATTTCTTTCCACATGCGCGAAGGCGAGATTATTAGCGTGCTTGGACCGTCAGGCTGCGGCAAGTCGACGCTGCTCCAGCTCGTCGCCGGCTTATCGAAGCCGGACGGCGGCCAGCTTAAGCTGGGCGATGAGATTATCGCCTCCCCGTCTGTCATGATGCCCCCTGAGAAACGCGGGGTTAACATGGTGTTTCAGGACTATGCGCTGTGGCCGCATATGAATGTATTCGATAACATCGCTTATGGGCTGCATAGAAGCAAGATGGCTCGAGCGGATATTCAGCAGCGCGTTCAGGAGCTGCTGGCGATGCTACATCTTGAAGGGCTTGAGCGCAGGCTGCCGCCGCAGCTCTCTGGCGGTCAGCAGCAGCGGGTCGCTATTGCGAGGGCAATTGCTACTAGGCCGAAGCTGATGCTGCTCGATGAGCCGCTCTCCAACCTTGATATGCGGCTGCGCGTAGAAATGCGCACCGAGATGGCGTATTTATTCCGCCAATTAGGCATGAGCGTTTTCCATGTTACCCATGACCCGGAGGAAGCCTTCGCTATGGCCGATCGGCTGCTTATTTTGCGCAACGGGCAAATTGATCAGATGGGCACGCCGCAGCAATGCTTCACGCGTCCGGCCAGCCGCTGGGCAGCTTCTTTGCTTGGAGCAATCAACGGCTTGCGCGGCGAGGTCATAAACGGAGACAGCGGCAGCGCTGTTCGCATCGGCTCATCGATCATTCACGGTTTGCTCGCGCCAGAGCAGCAGAACCTAAGTGATCATTCGCAGGCAATTATTATGTTCCGTCCTGAGGAAGCTGAGGTCATCGAGCGAAGAGACGCCGCAGCCGTGCTTTCATTAGCTTCACCGCAGGAGCGGACAGACAATACGATTCAGCTTCAAGTGCTTCATTGCACCTTTGAAGGCAATCGCTGGCGTGCAGTTGCACAAACGAGCTGCGGACAGAAGGTATATTTAGTGCTCGCAGTCCCGTTAGAGGCTGGCGAGCATGTAACGATAAAGCTAGCCATTCGCTCTGCTTTCATTTACCCGAATGAGGAAGAAAGGTAGTCGATTCATTTGTATAATCCAACAAAAACAGACTCGCGTCTTTTAGCCATTGCAGATATACACGGTTATGAAGAAGAACTGCTGCTTTTGCTTCAAGAAGCAGCTTATAACCCGCACCATGATCGGCTTATTTTGCTGGGCGACTACATCGATGCCGATAGGCCCGCTACATGGGGCACGCTAGATACGATTCACCAGCTTATCAACGAAGGTGCACAGGCATTGCTCGGAAATCAGGAGCTGCGGCTTCTTGCATCCGCTGAGTCCAGCAGTGCGCTTCACCCGGAAACGAAAGAATGGCTGCACAAGCTTTCATTATATGTGGTAGTCGGCCAGTATTTATTCGTTCATGCAGGCATTCGGCCAGGTGTCCCTCTGCATGAGCAAAAAAAGAAGGACCTAACGGAAATTCGCGACGAGTTTATTTATACGCCTTTGCCTGATTCGGACGAGGCGCAGTCGTACACCATTATTTTTGGCCATACGCCAACGTTCAAGCTGGATGCTTCTTCCCCTGGAGCCATATGGCAAGGAAATCGACGGCTCGCCATTGATACTGGGGCCAAGCATGGCTGTCGCTTAACGCTGCTTGATGTCAGCAGCCTATTGAGCTATTCGTGCTCGACTGCGCCAGAGAGCCGCGGCGGCGATTTCAAATTGGTTAAGCTCCAATCCATCTAACACACAAAAAAGCGCTGCCCGTATGCATTTACGGGACAAGCGCTTTTTCTCTTCTTAAATAGAGCTATTTATATTGCTATTTCGTTCAAAAGCAACGATCCAATCCCCTTGGACTGCCGCATAACCTGTGTCACCTTCAACAACCAAGCCGTACAAATTTTTGACGTCTACATATTCCTTGCGAGTGCCATTATCGAATTCAAGCGTGATGTAATAATACGTACGGGATGAATTGCTGGTATGCCCCACTCCGTCGTGATTATGGTGATTCGTATGATGGCGAACGTCCATGCGCTTGGCTACAACGCGCGCGTAAGTCGTTTCTTTTGGCGCGGTCGAATTTTTGAAATATTTAACAATGCTAAAAATAATGCCGCCAATAACGAGCACGAATACGATCATTATAAATAGAGGAACAATCGTAAACATGATTCCTCCGCCTGGAGGGCCGAATCCAAATCCATTCACAAACCATCACATCCAATTTTTTCTTTTCATTAATTTTACTATTAATACGTTCTTCCGACTAGTCTGATGCGGTATAGGCTACAAAAGCTGAGGTTAATTAATAAAAAGCAGGGGGGTAACGAAGCGGGTTGCTGGGGCTTAATAGAATTAGGAGATAGGCTCACGCAGAAAAGAGCGGCTGGACGCTGCGCACGTCGGATAGCTGGATAGCCGCTCAGCGGGATCATTTTTATTTTGACAGCGGTTAAGCCTCATTCATGCTTATGTAACGGAAAACGATCGATGATCTCGTACATAGGGGACTCGTTCATATGGGTGAGCATGAGAACAAACTGATCGATTTCCCAGCTGAACGATGAGGCAATAGACGTCGCTGCTTCAATCGGCATTCGATTAGCGTCAGCGAATCCTTTGGCAAGCGTGATATGCGGCGCGTAGGGACGATCTTCTGGAACGAAGCCCACTGAACTTGTTGCCCGAATAATCCCTTCGTGAAGAGCGGACAGCCCCTTTAAGTCTCCGCTAACGGCACCCCATAGAACGCGTGGAGCAGCGGGCGGGCCAAAGGTTCCGATTCCACTCCAAGTTAAAGAAAATGCATTTGCTCTTACTTTTTTTAGAGCGGCTGCCAGCTCTTCAAGCTGAGCAGCCGAAGTGTCGCCTAGAAACTGAAGCGTAATATGGTAATCGCTCGGATGCGTCCATTTACGGAAAGGCAGCGTATGTTTATGATCTTGTGCCCAGCTTTCCAGCTCCTTGGACACAGATGGTGATACAGGTATAGCCACGAACAAGCGCATTATATTTTCCCTCCTAATCTCAGTATGCAGCCATAACACTCGGACCATTCATTCTGCACGTTGAATTTGTACCTTTTTTCCATTCCAAATATTTTTAAGTAAACCAAATATCGCGGAAGCGTACCCAGCCCAGCGATTCCAATGAAATGCCGCGCACGGAAGGGTGGAACGCGGTTTTCAAATGTTTACGGTAGAGGAAAAACAAGCTGTGCCTGGCTTTGAGCTGAGCCTCGATGTCTATGAATATCGCTTCTCGGCGTGCTCGATCCGGTTCGCCCAATATCATCTGGATGCTGTGCTCGAGCATATCATGAACCTCGGGAAGCGCATGCTGCTGCATGCTTTTGTACAAATCAATTAGTCTCAGCTCGCGATGCTCGTCCAGCATGACAGCGAAAAGCAGCAGATCAGCGGACATGCGCGCTGTTCCCTTAAACTGCTCTGCAGGAATGAGATTAATTTGCAGCGGAATGCCTGATTTCGCATATACCTTCTGAATGATCTCTGCATCCGCTGCATACTGCGGAATCGTAGCGAGTACCAGCGGCTCGCCTTGATAGCCGGAGCTGTCAAGCGCTTGCTTGATTACGCTCCAATCAATGGGGGCTGCATCCTGCGTTTCATCAATCTGGTTCAGCCAGAAGCTGTTAACCCCTTCAATGACATCACCGGATAGCAGCTGCAAAAGCTCTGTTCGCTCGATAGCGAGGTTAATTGCCGCTCGTATGGCGGGGTTTGCCAGCAAGCCGTGCTTTTGTTCATTAACTGTGATGAATTTACAGGTCATGCCAGACTGTCTAACCTGCTGCCATCGTTCAGCTGCCATATCCGTTAGTCTTGCGTTGTGCATAATTTGAAACGATTGCAGCTCAGCGTGGTTTTCGCGTGTTGACTCCTCGGCAACGGTCCACACTTCTACACGGTCGAGGAAAGCTCTGCCGCGGAAATAGGCTGCAAAAGCTTCCAATATCCAGACGCCTTGATCATTTCCGGTGAATCGAAACGGGCCTGTACCAATCGGTTTGCTGCCAAATTGCTCGCCAGCTGCCGAACAAGCATCTTGAGGCACGATAGAGGCGCGATTAGTTGTCAAAAAAGAGAGAAAAGCTTCGTTGCGCTCGGATAATTGAATGCGAATGGTTGTGTCATCCGGTGTATCCATAGAAATGATGTTGGTGTAAGCCCAGCTGTAGAGCCCTTGCGGTGCAAGCCGCTTAAGTCGTTCAAGCGAATATTTGACGTCTGATGAATCCAGCTCACGTCCATGATGGAACAGAACGCCCTTGCGCAAATAGAAAGTCCAGCGCGTACGCGATTCATCCACCTCCCACGCATGGGCAAGCTGCGGCAAAATCTGTTCGCCCCTCGGATCGATGCGAACGAGCCCGTCAAATATTTGATTAACGAGGTGGGACTCGCCCGTGTAATGGATAGCTGCCGGATCTAGCGAATAGATCGTCTGCGGAAGCGGGAAGCGCAAAATATCTGTGCGCCGCTTGCCCTGCACCTCCGAATGAAATCCGAATTGACCAGAGAGCCATTCTTGAAACTGGTCGCGCAGCAAAGGCGCTTCTTCGATTTGCTGGAGAAGCTCAAGCGCCGAATGCAAATCCTGCTTTTGCATCATTTCTTGCGCTTCCTCCAGCGCGACTTGTTCCTTGCTGACGAGGAAGGAGAGGGCAGAGCGATTGCCGCGTCCCCGCTTTGGCTCCCACACCAACCACTCTTCCTGCTGCATACGCTTCAATAAAAGTACCATATTCCGATGTGTGCAATCGAGCAAATTTGCGAGCTCCTGTGTTGTAACCTCGAAGGGGATATTCTCTTGAATACTCGGATATGAGCGCCTAAGCGCGAGATAATGCCTGCGGATTTTCATGCAAATTACTCCTAACTCGAAAATATGAAATTTTCCAATTATAACTTACACTTTTTGTTCTTGTTTTCTAGGTTACAATAAAAGGAGTAAATTAACAAATCCAGTTTAAAGATGGAGTGAGTGAAAAATGAGAGATCCAGCACCATGGCAAAAAAGGTATGAGAAAATGCTTATTCTTGCCCTTCTGTTTGGTCTAGTCAGTCAATATTTGTTCGTAGGAGCTGCCGCAGGCATTTCGGTTATCGTGTTCATTGCCAGCTTTTATGGGTTGTTTTTCTATTCCATAAAGGGGAGGATGGGGGGCTTTGAGAAATGGCAAGGTCAAGCACGATCTGGCTGGCTGCTGCTCATTCCAATCTTTTTATTAACGCTGACTTATGCGCTATATGATAACGGTCTGTTCCGTCAGCTGAATATGTTTGCATTGTTTGCATTGATCATTTCTCAGACGGTGCTTATGACGAGCAGCAGTGTGAAGCCGTGGTACCGAGGCGTATTTTATACAGAGCTATTATTTCTGGCTTTAATTAAGCCGTTTGCTTTTATAGGCGTACCGTTTAACCTGGTTAATGATCGTTTGAGAGGAAAAGAGAAAGGTGAGAACTCGGCGAGAAGCAAGTTTGGCAAAATATCGCTAGGGCTGCTCCTGTCCGCACCTATCCTTATTGTCGTTATTGCGCTGCTTGCTTCAGCGGATGAAATTTTCCTATCTTGGCTGCTTGAGATTCCGGGCGTCATGGATCGTTTCTCTTTAGGGGAGAGCATCTGGCGCATAGTCGTAGCAGCAGTATTCGCCTTTTATGCTTTTTGCTACATATGGGGATTGCTCTTTAATAAGGCAACAGATAAAGCAAAAGACTTACCGACAGACACGCCGGGTGCTGCAATACAGCCAAACGGACGTATCGAATTTGATCCCATCACTGCTGGGACGTTGCTTGTCAGTATTAATATCGTTTACGTGCTGTTTGTTATCATTCAGTTCTCCTATTTGTTCGGAGCGGCAAACGGTCTGCTGCCTGAGGGAGCTGCGTATGCCGAATATGCACGCAGAGGTTTTGCGGAATTAATTATGGTTGCACTCATTAACGTTTGCTTGCTTATGTGCGGTTTGCATCTCATTCGGCGCACTAGCGCAGCAGCGGAGTGGATTCGCAAGCTGTCTCTTACCTTGTTGATAGGCTGTACAATCATTATGCTTATCTCCGCTTACAGCAGGCTCTCTTTGTACGAGGAGGCCTACGGCTTCACGCAGACAAGACTACTCGTTCATGGCTTTATGATTTATCTGGGCATTTTGCTCGTCATTGCATTACTGCGTATATGGAAAGAGCATTTCTCAATGGGCAAGGTTTATATATGCATATCTATTATTGCATTTGTTGTGATGAACTATATCAACATAGATGCGCGAATTGCTGAGAACAATGGTGATCGCTACGAACGAACAGGTAAGATTGATATGGCTTATCTCGGTACGCTGTCCACAGATGCGGCGCCGGCGCTGCTAAAGCTGCAAGTGAAGCATCCGGAGTTGAAGGGGTTGAACGGAGTAATAAATAAGCTTCAGGATAAGGCCCATAAGCATAACAAGTGGCAATCTTGGAATCTATCGAAGCAACGGGCTAAATAATTGGAGAAAGGCAAGGTCGTTTGTATGATGAAAATATCCCTTTTTGATCGTAGTATTCGACTTATCCTCTCACTTGTCGGATTTCCACTGTTAATCGTACAGTATTTGATAACGGTCTATGAGCAAAAAAAACATAAACCTACGGGGTGGCATGCCGACATCGGCTCACGCAAGCTGCATGTTACCGTCACGGGTCATGGTTCGCCAACGATTATTTTAGAAGCGGGGATGGGCGGTTGCTCGCTGGATTGGGCACTCGTTGCTCCGGCGCTTTCGACGAAGGCGAACGTGATTACTTATGATCGCGCAGGATTTGGCTGGAGCTCAGAAGTGCTCGATCACCCTACTTGTAGCGCTTATGTTGATGATTTGCGGTCGCTGCTGAGAACGCTTGGCGCGGCCCCGCCTTATTTGCTAGTTGGCCATTCCTATGGCGGGATGATTATGAGGTTGTTTGCCTCGCGCTATCCTGAGGAAGTATGCGGCCTTGTGCTTGTAGATGCGACGCACGAGAGCCGATATCTGCCGGAGCAAACAACCGCTGGCCGGCAAAAACAGCTGTTTAGCCACCGTTCCCAATATAGACTAGGCTATATGCTATCGCCGCTTGGCATACCGAGATGGCTGAAGCAGCATATCGGCTCTAAGCGTTTGCCGGAAGAATGGCTGGCGCCAGTTCGCGCATTAGGCTACAAGGCAAGCGCGTATAGGGCTGTCTATGCTGAGCTGCTCAGCACGACGGAAAGCAGCCTGCAAGTAGCAGCTGCCGAGCCGCTTAAGCAGGATTTGCCTGTCATCGTATTAAGCGCAGGGAAGCAGAATGAGGAATGGCAGCAGGGGCAGCGGAAGCTAACAAATTTGACCAAGCGCACGAATCAGATTATAGTCGAGGATAGTTGGCACTCTATTCATATTCATAGACCAGATGCTGTAATTCACGCTATTAATCGTTTATTAGATGAAATAGATTTGTCTAGTTATCGCTAAAATGTAAGGAGTTTTGCAGTAATGCGCATGACCAAAAAACGTTTGTTGTGGATATTACCTTTAGCTATTCTTGCAGTAGCCGCTTTTCTTTATTACGAAAATAATGCGATCGGAATAACAAAATATGAAATCAGCTCAGCGAAGCTACCTGAAGGAGTCAGCTCTTATCGTATCGTTCACTTAACAGATCTTCACAGCAAGTCCTTCGGCAAGGAGCAAAGCACAATTACGAGCAAGGTAAAACGGCTGAAGCCGGACCTCATTGTAATGACAGGCGACTTGGTTGACAGCAGAAGATACAATGCAGAAACTAGCCTTACCTTGATGCGCAAAATGACGGAACTGGCTCCTGTCTACTATGTGACCGGAAACCATGAATATGGCCCGAGGTTAATCGCATTACAGAAGGCGTTGAAAGAGCTGGGCGTCCATGTGATGCGCAACAAAAGCGAAATGATAAAGCTCGGCGATGGCGAGATTCGAATAGCTGGCGTGGATGATCCGGTTTTTAATTTAAAGGCAGATGGAGACGTTGCGAAGTTGAATGAAAATATGGCGACTGCTATGCAAGCAACCGAATCGGAAAACAACGCCGACACGCTCACTATCCTTTTATCGCATCGCCCGGAGCTTTTTTCGGTCTACACGCAGCACAAAATTGATTTGACCTTCTCCGGCCATGCCCATGGCGGACAGGTGCGCTTGCCTTTTTTGGGTGGGCTCGTGGCCCCGGGGCAAGGCTTCTTGCCAAAGTATGACGGAGGCAAATATGTGGAAGGCGGCACAACGATGATCGTCAGCCGCGGACTCGGCAATAGCATTTTTCCGCAAAGAATATTTAATCGTCCAGAGGTTGTACTGGTTGAGCTTACGCGTCCGTAATGCTTAGCATCCACGAAACTATGTGGAAAAGCTCTCTTTCTAATTGCAAAAGAATCCAATGGCAGCACAGCAAAGCAGCAGCGAAATGAGTTCGATTTCTCGTCGAACTTGTTTCGCTGTTGCCGCTTTTGCAATAAATAAGTTCGTTTCGGCTATGTCCAAAATACAAGCTATACTATAGAATGAAAACGTTCCTACTATTCATCCAACCACCAAAGGAGAGTCATAATGAAGATGAAGAAAAAAATAAGTTTAGTGATTGCTGCTCTCATGTTGTTTGGAAGCGTTATCAATTTTGTTCCGAGTTCGGTAAAAGCAGCTGAATCGGCAAGCACGGATACTCAGATTTCCATCCTAGGTACTTCGGATATTCACGGACGGTTTATGCCATGGGATTATGCTCTTGACGGTCCCAACCCAACGGGAAGTTTAACGCAGTTATTTACAATTATCAAAAAAGTTCGTGAAGAGAACCCGAATACGGTTTTACTGGATGCAGGGGATATGATTCAGGGCAATTCGGCTGAATTATTTAATGATCAACCGAAGTCTCCGATGATGGTAGCCATGAATGAAATGAACTTTGATGCATGGGTAATGGGCAATCATGAGTTCAACTTCGGGCTCGATGTGTTCAATAAGATTACCACTCAGTATAAAGGTCAAAGGCTGGGCGGGAACATCTATAAGGACAATGGTGATCGATTCTTGCCTGCGTATACCATTATCGAAAAAGATGGCATAAAAATTGGAGTTATTGGAATGGATACGCCAATGACGACTGAGTTTGAAAAAGGAACGGATCATCTAGACGGAATTGTATTCAAAAATCCTGTTGATGAAACGAAAAAAGCAATCAAGGAATTAGAAGGTAAAGTTGATGTAATGGTTGGTCTTATGCATATGGGGCTGGAGAACGAAAATGGTGTACCAGGTACTGGCGTAGCTGATATTGCCAATGCGAACCCGGAGCTGGCTGCTATTTTTGCAGGTCATATGCACAAGCTTATTAAAGAGGATACGGTGAATGGCGTTTTAATTGTTGAACCGGATAAATACGGAACGCATGTTTCTCGTATCGACCTTACGTTCACGAAGCAAGGTGATAAGGTAGTTCTTAAAGATAAGAAAGCTGCTGCATTGCCTGTTAAAGCGGCTGATGGAACGACTGAAGTATCGGATCCTGCATTGGAATCTACGCTGCAGCCGTATCATGATTTTGCTAGGGCAGATGCGAATATCGAAGTGGCACAGCTTAAAGGCATGAATCTTGTAGCTAAAAATGAGATTAATGATATTCCTACTGTTCAAATTCAGGAAACACCGTTATCAGACTTCTTTAACGAGGTCATGTTGTATTACAGCAAGGCAGATGTCGTTGCTCATCAGATTGATAACGATAAGGCGCGGCTGGATGAAGGTCCTATTAAGAAAAAAGATATTGCCTATAACTATCAGTTTGCTCTAGGAGAAATTACCGTTTACCAAGTAACGGGTAAAGATTTGATAGATTACATGGAATGGGCAGCAGGTTATTTTAACTCAACAAGACCTGGCGATGTAACGGTTAGCTTTGATAAGACACGCCGCGCTTCCAAATATAGCACAAACGATTTTTTTGGCGGCGTCAAATATGAAATTGATCTAACGAAGCCTGCTGGCAGTAGAATCACGAACTTACGTAAAATGGATGGCAGCAGCATCAAATCGGACGATGTGATCAAACTCGGTATGAACGCATATCGGATGGATGCACTTAAAGCCAAAGGTGGAGCACTTGAAGGACGCAACTTTGAGCAGCTTTGGTCTTCGAAGGATGCAAGCACATTTGGCGAAATGGACGGAACCATTCGTAATCGTGCCATTGCGTACCTAAAAGACGTGAAAAAAGGTGTATACGAGCCTAAAATTCAAAGCAATTGGAAAATTACAGGTGTAGATACGAAATCTCCTGAACGTGCAGATGTAGTTGAGCTTATTAATACCGGTATATTGGAGATTCCGAAGACGGAGGATGGCAAATATACCAATGTAGCCTCAATTAACATTTTGGATGCGGTCACTGAAAATGAAATAGCCGAGTTGTCTAACAGGGCAAAGGTGGAGCAAAGTCTATTTGCCGGCGTGAAGACAAAAGGTGAGTTCTACCATAAACTGAATGCGGCGATTAAGGCAGCAGTGACTACCCCAGAGGTAACTGCTCCGGAAGTAATCATTCCAAAGGAACCAGTTAAGCCTAATCCTAAACCTGATCCTAAACCAACAGTAAAACCGGTTGTTAAGAAGCAAGCAAAGGTTACAGCATACTTCTTGAATGTTCGTGCTGAAGCTTCTTCGAAGGCAAAGATTTATACGGCTGTACCAAAAGGTACTGTTCTTGAAGTGTTAGGAACGGAGCACGGCTGGGTGAAGGTATCGTATAAAGGGAAAATAGCATATGTGTATGGTAAATATGTAGATATGATCTAATATTTTATTTTGCTGAGTGCCCAGTCTTTGTAGACTGGGCACTTTTTGGGTAAATACTATTTTCCAAAATAGACAAAAAGAGACCCACAGCATTCGGTGCTGTGGGTCTTCATTATATATATTACAAAAGGGGGTTGTTTTCATTATAGTAGGCTTTCATTAAAACGAGATGAAAATTATATTTCAAGTTTATTACAAATGGTTGGAAAACGATGTAATACTCGCTTGCATATCGAGGAGAAGCAATGAATAGACTTGTTAAAAGCAGAAAACTTGTCCGATTATGCTTGTCTGGAGAGGGTGGGAAATTACGATATGAAGCATTCACAATCGAGTATTGCGATATTAGGGATAGGTACGGCGGTTCCGCCTCATCTTGTTGATCAAGCGGATACAGCGCGAAGGTTAGTCGATGCATTAAGCGATAAGCCGGATTCCGCCCGTTGGGGAAGAAGGATTTTTAAGCAATGCGGCGTGCAAAGCAGGTATACTTGTGAACCGAATCTGCTCGCGGAAGCAGCTGAATGCCGCTACCTGCCGAGCGCTTCACCGGAGACTGCTCCCTCGACAGCGGAACGTATGGGGATATATAAGCGGGAATCCGTTCCGCTTGGGCTTCATGCAGCGAGACAAGCTTTGGCAGATGGAAAGGTTGATGCGGCTGAGATTACACATCTCATTACGGTCAGCTGTACCGGCCAGTTTTTGCCCGGAATGGATGCAGCGATCATTCATCAATTAGGACTAACCCCCACGATAACCCGTATCCCGCTTAATTTTCTCGGCTGTGCTGCTGGGCTTAAAGCCATTGGCCTGTCACGCCAAATTGTATCGAATGACAGTAACGCAATTGTTCTTGTTGTATGCGTCGAGTTATGCACGCTGCATATTCAGCCATCTGGCGATAAGGAATCGTTATTTGCCGCTTCATTTTTCGGGGACGGAGCATCAGCCTGCGTCATTGGTGCGGGCAAGCCGCATCACAGGCCTATTTTTGAGCTAGGCGAAGAACGTTCGGTTCTGCTGCCTGAATGCGCAGAGGAAATGGTGTGGGAGGTTGGCAACCACGGCTTTGACCTATACCTATCCCCACATATTCCGAAGCTGATCGGCGAATTTATACCTGCGGAAGTAAAGCAATTATGCGGGGATGAAATGCTGGATTTATGGGCAATCCACCCAGGCGGCAAAGGAATTATCGATATTTTGCAAAATAAGTTCGAGCTTACGGATGAGCAAACCTCACATAGCTTAGGCGTGCTGCGCGATTATGGCAATGTCTCCTCCGCTACGATTTTGTTTGTGCTGAACGCCATGAGATCGCATCTTCAAGAAACAGCCTCGGAGCGAGCAGGCGGCATTGCACTCGCATTTGGCCCGGGCTTAACCGCTGAGATGATTAAAATTGCTTATGTTCCCGCTGTACTAACGGGGGATCAAGAGCAAATGGCGGACGAGGCATATGTCTAGAAGCTTGCGTCATCGAGCTGCAGCTGCTGAGCTTATGGATGATTTTTCAATTGGCGGGGCTGAGCTGCACGAGGCTTTGCGCCAGCTTCGTCAACTGAACCGTATTTTTGTTGCAGCCGCACCGACGATTTACGGCGTTGAACGACTATGGGAGCAAGCGAATAAGCCGAGAAGCCTGACCATTCTTGATGTTGGAGCGGGCTCAGGCGATGTGAACCTTGGGCTGCTAAAGTGGGCTGATAGACGGGGGATTGACCTTTTTATTCAGCTAGTGGATATAACGGAAGAGGCTTGCGAGGAAGCTAGGCGGTTTTTTAAGAAGGAGCCAAGAGTTCAGGTTAAGCAAGGCGATTTGTTTGATTTGGCGGATGGCTGTGCGGATATCGTAACGGGGACGCAGTTTTTGCATCATTTCTCCGAGGAGGAGCTGCCGCATGCAGCTGCAAGTATGCTCAAGGCAGCACGGCTTGGCGTGGTTATTAATGACATCCACCGTCACTGGATCGCATGGGCAGCGGTATGGCTGACAACTCGGATCATTTCCACTAATCGATACATTTTGCATGACGGTCCATTGTCGGTGGCAAAGGGCTTTCGCGCAAAAGATTGGAAGCTTCTTGGCCAAAAACTGAACAACGGTTCTATCAGCTACAGCTGGAGACCTTTGTTCCGATATGCGGTCATTATTAGCAAGCCACATCACAGTCCATTTGACGGAGCTGAATAAAATGACGCGTATACTGGATGCAGCTGTGCTCGGAGCGGGCATAGCTGGGAGCAGCTTAGCCAAAGCGCTTGCCGACAAGGGCTGGGAGACGCTGCTGCTCGATCGTCAATCATTTCCGCGCCATAAGGTGTGTGGAGAGTTTCTATCTCCCGAAGCACAAGGAACACTACAGGTGCTTGGTTTAAGCGAGTCTATTAAAGCGCTGGGACCAAGCCTGATAGAGCGGATACGTTTAATTTTCGAAAATGGCGCTGAGATCAATATTCCGCTTTCAAGTGCGGCATGGGGTCTCAGTCGATATTCGCTTGATGCCGCGCTCCATCAAGCGGCGCAGCAAGCGGGCGCAAAATTGCAAACGGGAACGACAGTGACGGGAGTGAAGGCTACTGATTTTGGCTATTCCATTGAAACAAAACAAAACGGTAAATTCAGTTCGGTTGAGGCTCGTACTGTCATCGCCGCTTGGGGAGCAAATAAGCATGCAGGATTACCGGGTTATAAGCAACATCAGACGGCAAAGCCCTCGTACATGGGCGTGAAATCCCATTTTCGCGGCATAGCTATAGAGCCGGTTGTTGAGCTGTATTTCTTCCGCGGCGGTTACTTAGGATTATGCCCGGTAGAAGACGGGCTTGTGAATGCTTCGGCGCTGCTCGCTCGCGATAGCTTTGCAGATGCAGGAAAGACGATACTGGGGATCATGAACGCCGCTGCAAGGCGAAATCCGAGGCTGCATGAGAAGCTAGTGCTTGGGGTGCCTGTTCAAGGAACGCAGGCAGCAGTTGCGCCTGTTCATTTGAACCATAAGCCGCTCGCATGGAATCAGCTTCCTCTTCTTGGCGATGCAGGTGCGATGATTCCTCCGCTTTGTGGAGATGGAATGTCCATGGCACTTCGCTCCGCTGCTCTTTGTGCTCCGCTTGCTGACAGCTATTTAAAGGGAAGTCTTACTATGGCTGATTGGCAGCATGCGTATACGAGGGCAATTAAACGTGAATTTGAGGGGCCGCTGCGATGGGGAAGCTTCCTGCAATGGTTATTTCATATGCCGACCGTTTCTAGCTGGTTGCCAAACGCAGCGCGAATAGCGCCTCCACTTGCACAGGGGCTCGTCCGGGCGACGAGATTAAAGCCATTCCGGATGTAAAGGCGAAGCCAATGAGCAGCGTGCGGATGTGACTGACTTTGGAGGTGCATATTCATGGGGATGAATAGCCTAGCACTCCTATCCTTTCGCTTTCCGCGAGTGTGTATTTTCTTATGGTCAATTGCACTTATCTTAGTTGGCAGTCATGCGCTTAGGCTTGATTCCGTCGTACAAGACCATGGCTTGTATCCGCAAAAGGGAAGTTATGCAAAGGTGCAGCAGGTGCTCGCATCCGATTTTAATCTGTCAGAAGCACCGATCATGCTGCTATTCGAGAAAACGGACAACTTATCGAAGTCGCGATTTCGTGCTTTTATTGAACAGACGCTTCAGCAGGTGAGCGGGACTCAGGGTCTGACTAATATCATTTCTCCGCTTGAGCGGCAGGAGCTGCAGAATGGGAACTACGCGTACGCGCTGCTTTCATTCGACGCTCCACCTTATCGGATGGAGGATACGCTGAAGCAGTTAAATCAACTTTTGCCCGTCCACAGCGGTATTTCGATAAAAGTGACAGGCAAATCAGTTATTCAAGGTGATGTAAATGAGGCTAGTCATGCAGATTTAGCAAAAGCAGAGCTGATCGGCATACCGCTTGCTTTTCTGATCTTGTGGCTCGTTTTCCGTAAAATCATTATTGCGCTGCTCCCCATCGTTATTGGTATAACGGGAGTGACGATTGCTATGGGAATTGTATATGGAATAGGCACCAAATTGCCGCTGTCCAATTTTGTTCTGAATGTGATTCCGATGGTGGGACTTGCCCTAAGCATCGACTTTGCACTTATGCTCGTTAGCCGATTTCGCGAGGAACTCGGAGGGCACAAGCAGCCTATCCAGGCGCTTGCTGCAACGATGAAGACAGCTGGCAGAGCTGTTTTTGTATCGGCAGCTTGTGTCTTCTTAGGTTTGCTGAGCTTTATCTGGATTCCGCTGCCCATGTTCTCGTCCATTGCGCTTGGAGCGATGACAGTAGTGGCCGTATCGCTGCTGCTCGCGTTTACGCTGCTGCCTGCACTGCTTGCGATTTGCGTGCCTTCAATGCAAACGAAAAAAACGCGCCCGATTGGTACCAGTCGTTCATCTGTATGGGATGGGCTTGCTCGTTTGGTAATGAAACGGCCAATGATGATGGGGATGCTGGCAGGGGGCGTGCTTATCCTAAGTTTGTTGCCCCTTAGTAGAATGGAGACTGCTGTTCCAGATGAGGCTTCATTGCCTCAAAACTATGAATCTCGTTTGGCCGCTGAGACCTCAGAGGCTGTTTTTGAGCTGCCCTCCACATCAAAAGTTTGGGTTATTGCTCGCGGAGATAGTCTGTTTCTGGAGCAAGCGGATTGGATGAACGCCTATGAGCTGACGAAGCGCTTGGAGCAAGATCCGAGCGTCTTGAGGGTGGATTCGGTATTCTCTAGGCTTAATTTGTCACCCGAGTATTTGACGACAATCATGCAGCGGCCACTGCAAAATAAGAAATTCCAGCCGGCGCTCCAGCCATTTCTGAAAAATAATCAAATGCTGCTGCAAGTGACGATAGCGGGCGAACCATCCTCTCGCGAGACGATGAATTGGCTGAGGGAGTGGGAGCGTAGAGGGGAAGCATCAAAAATATTCTTCTCGCTTGGTGGAGAGGCAAAGTATGAGCAGGAAGTATTCGATCATGTTTTTGGAAGCTTGGCTTATGTGATGCTCTTTCTATTTGTTACGAATTTCATCGTGCTTCTTGTTGCCTTTCGTTCCGTCCTCATTGCTCTCAAAACGATACTCCTCAATCTTCTGAGCATAGGAGCATCCTTTGGTATTCTGTCATGGATCTTCATGGATGGCCGATTGGGGATTGAGCCGAGCAGCATTGCCATTATGATTCCGGTATTTATTTTTGGATTGGTATTTGGAATTAGTATGGATTACGGCGTTTTTCTCATCTCGCGCATAAGCGAGGAATTTCATCATACGCGCAGTAATAAGCAGGCTGTACGAAAGGGGCTTTCCTCCGTCAGTCATGTGATAACCGCGGCTGCAGCTATCATGATCTCCGTCACCGCACCCTTTGCATTTGGCGAAGTAGTTGGCGTAAAGCAGCTCGGCATCGGCATCGCGACGGCCATATTTATTGATGCAACAATCGTTAGAATGGTGCTGGCGCCTTCCTTAATGCTCATGCTTGGAAAATGGAACTGGTGGGCTCCGAGCTGGTTGAAGCAATAGAAATCGTATGTATATTGCGGCTGCTTCGGCAGTCGTTTTTCATTTGCCTATTTGAGGAAAAGCATAATTGCTCCTTATTTTTATTTCTTATAGCGGAAATTGATTTGTGCTATAGTTTGAATAATCATAATGCAGAGGAGATATTTCATGTACATACCTCAATCGTTTGAAGTGACGGATAAAGAGACATTATACGCTCTGATGGAGCAGAATAGCTTTGCTATATTATTTTCACAACATGAAGGTAAGCCCTGTGCAACGCATCTCCCCTTGCTGTTAGATGAAAGCGAAGGTTATTTGTATGGACATATGGCAAAAGCAAATCCGCATTGGGCAAGCTTAAAAGGGGAAGTACTCGTTGTTTTCACTGGAGCTCATTCGTACATTTCATCCTCTTGGTACGAAACGCCAAATTCCGTGCCGACTTGGAATTATACCGCTGTTCATGTGTATGGTCATGTCGAGCTCATTGAAGATCATGCGGAGCTGCTCAAAATCGTAGATCAATCGGTTAGCCATTATGAATCAAGCATGCCAAACCCGTGGAGCATGAGCCAAGCTGACCCAACGTACATTAACAATTTATCCAAAGGCATTGTTGGATTTAAAATTCATATTTCAAAAATAGAAGGCAAATGGAAGCTGAGCCAAAATCATTCCAAAGAAAGACAAGAACGAGTCATCGATGCGCTGGAATTACAGAAGGATGTTCAATCGAAGCAGATTGCAAAGCTGATGAAGGATAATGTGAAGAGATCATCTTTGTAGCGCATGAAATAAATAAAAAAGACAATGAAAGAACCAGACGAACACGCTTGTAGCGTTTGTCTGGTTCTTTGATTTACATAGGACGCGTAGGTTGTTTAATCCGCTGTGGCAACAGCCTGCAGCTTGGCGCTTGCAAGCTCTTGGACTGCTTTCCATTCTGCCAAATGTTTTTCTAATTGGTCGATCAGCGCGCTGACTCCTTGAATGAAATCAACTTGCCCGCTCGCTCGAATCGCTTCAATGGATTGAAGAATATCCGAAGACAAAGTCAAGTGAGAAGGAAGGGCTGCAGTCAGCTCATGAAGAGCAAGCTCAATGGACGCAGCTGAAGCTGATGGTTGGTTAGTCTTTGGAGCTGGTTCAGAATCAGCTTGTTCTTGTTTGATTTGCTTCTCTACTTTCGAAGCAGCTGCTTTGGGCTCGGTAACAGGTGCAGGCTTGGCGCGCTCCGCTTTGTTCTGCTCATGAGTTGACCAGGTTTCGATGAGTCCAGCGCCTGATTTAAATAGCAGCTTGTCCTTCGTGCTGTCAGAGATCGTTTTATCTTTGAACAGCTTGGCAATTTTTTTTACGTCGCTTACTGGCAGTTCATCTCTCGCTGCAATCAGCGCAAGTGGATCGCGATGCTCGATCGGCAGATCCTTTAGGGGGAGCAGTTGATCCTCGGTTAGCTTATCCTTCCTAATCTCAGTGCCGCCAACGATCAGCTTCTTTACGGCATTGCCAAACTTCAGCAGTTCACATTTGTTTTTGATATACGATTCAGGCTTGCCCAGCTTGCCGGACAAAAATTTGGTGGAGCTCTTAAACTTTGAATCGTTCAACAGCTTATTGAACGCCTCGGCCTCTTCAATCGGAGAGAAGCCTTCGCGCGTCAAATTTTCTGCTATTTGTTCCAAGTATATTTCCATCTCGTCTGTTACGGTTGAGACGATACAAGGAATCGTTGGCCGTCCGAGCATTTTACTCGCCTTATAGCGGCGGTTCCCATAAATAATTTTATAACGTCCGTTGCTTGTCGTTCTTACTTTAATCGGTGAGAGCAGGCCTATTTCTTCGATGCTTCTCATTAATTCTTGCAGCGCTTCTTCGTCAAACTGGTACCTCGGTTGATCGGTATCCTCATCAATTAAATCAGTAACAATTTCAATGATATCCATAGGTCTCTCCTTAATTTTTTGTTTACTAGAACGCATGGCGTCATTTGTTCTTCGTTCGTCTGTTATGTAAAAGTATTGAGCATCCGATTATGATAGTGGCTTCCTCTATTATATCGGATCTTTTGTTAGGAATGGTTGCAAGATGACATTTTCAATGAAATGATGCTGGTTCTTCGAGAGAAGACTCATCAATTTGGACAAACAGGTGTTCTGATTAATTATAGCAGATGGCACGAAATAGCGACACTAGCTTGGCAGAGAGTACCGATATGGAGGGGGAGAATGGACAAAAAAAGCCAAACCCCGTGAACGAGGCTTGGCTTAGACTCACAAATTATTTAACTGTTTTATTATAGTTTGCAATTTTTTCAGTGATCGCTTTAGCGGCATCATCAAGCGCTTTTTGTGGTTCTTTTACGCCAGTTAATGCTTCTTCAATCGCTGTTTCAACAAGCTGACGCGCTTCAGGGAATACGCCCATCACTGCGCCTTGCGAAGCAGGGGAAGGGATAGAAGCGTGCAGCTGATCAACTGCTGTTTGGAACTGTGGATATTTTGCTAGATTATCGGCAACGATTTTTTCGTCATAAGCTTTTTTTGTAATCGGGAAGTAACCAGTGTTGATGTGCCAATAAGCTTGTGTTTCTGGCTTAGCTAAAAATTTGATGAAATCCCATGCTGCTTTTTGTTCAGCTTCGGGCTTGTTATTCAGAATCCACAAGCTTGCACCGCCAACGACAACACCGCCATCTTTCGCATCGGCAGGTTTAGGCAGGAAGCCAGTACCTACTTCAAATTTGCCAGCCACTGAATCTACAATTCCGCGAAGCGAAGCGGTAGAATCTAAGGTCATAGCGATTTGGCCAGCTGCGAATGCTTTTTTCGTATCGTCTGTTTTACGTCCCAAGTTAAGTGCTGATTTGCTGTCAACAAGATCCTTCCACCATGACAATGTTTTAACACCAGTCTCATTATTTAATTGAGATTCTGTAGCGGAAGCCGTACGTCCGTTGCCATTATTTAAATATTCTACGCCTTGGTTTGCAAAAAATTGCTCCATGAACCAGCCATAAATTGCGAATGAAGCACCTGTTTGACCATTTTGCGTAAGCTTAGCAGCAGCTTCCTTCACCGCTTCAAAAGTTGCTGGTGCTTTTTCTGGATCAAGTCCAGCAGCTTTGAACAAATCTTTGTTATAATACAAAATTGGGTTTGATGTGTTAAAAGGCATGGAGTGAAGCTTGCCGTCAAATGTATAGTAATTTGTAATATTTTCTTCTAGCTGAGAAAGATCATAATTTTCCGCATCTACAAAAGTTTGAACAGGTGTAGTTGCTTTGGAGTCAATCATGAATCTTGAACCGATTTCGTATACTTGAATGAGTGATGGCCCAGATTTGGAATCCATCGATGCTTTCATTTTATTTAAACTCTCGTCATAGGTTCCTTGGAATACTTCTTCAACGACTACATCTTTTTGTGATGCATTGTAGTCTGTAACGAGCTGGGTTACTGCTTTGCCAAGTTCTCCGCCCATGGAGTGCCACCAAACAACTTTAACAGGTTCTTTTGCCATTTCGGTAGGAGCTGCTGAAGCTTCAGTTGAGTTCGTAGCAGAAGGCGCCTCTGCATTGCCTTTGTTCCCAGAGTTGTTGCCTCCGCAGGCTGTGACTACAAACAACATTACCGCCATCATAATCGTCAAACCAGACCTAAACCTTGCTTTCATTCTTTTTCTCTCCCTCTCTACTACTTTTTTTGTTTACAGTACATTTATGGAAACGTCTATAAAGACGGAGCCACCTCATTCATTATCCTTTTACAGCACCAGCAGTAATCCCTCGTACGAGCTGCTTTAATCCAACAATGAGCAGTAATAAGGAAGGCAACAGCACAATAGCTACGCCGGCTAAAACGATGTTCCAGCTTGTCATTTCTTCGAACTGCAGCATGCTAATGCCGATCTGTACCGTTCGCATCTTATCGCTGTTCGTTATGAGCAGGGGCCAAAGGTACATATTCCACGAATTCAGAAACACATAGACAGATAATGAAGCTATGGCTGGACGTGAAAGTGGCAGTACGATAACTAAGAAGTGGCGGATATGCCCGCTGCCATCTATTTTTGCTGCTTCAAAAAGCTCGCGAGGCAGCTGTAAGAAATATTGCCGCAGAAGAAACACGCCAAACGCAGACGCGAGAAAAGGAATCGTCAATCCTTGATAGGAATCCAGCCATCCCCATGATTTTACAGTCAAATAATTGGGGATAATGGTGACTTCCCACGGAATCATCATGGTGGAGAGGAATAAGGAAAACCAATATTTTTTGCCTGGAAAACGGATATATACAAAGGCGTAAGCAGCCATGCTCGCGATAAAAACTTGTCCAACCATAATAATGGTCGCGATAAGAAAGCTGTTCGCTATGAACGCACCAACGGGAATAAGCTCAAATACGGCAGAGATGCTGCCCAAATACACGCTATCGGGAAACAAGTCAGGCGGAAATTGAAGAGACTGCTCAGGTGTCATCAATGCCTGTAGAAATGTGTAAATCAAAGGAAACAGCATGGCAATGGAAAGCAATGAGAGCAGCAAGTACACACTAGAGCGGCGTAAAAATGGCTTTAATCCGATCATTGGTAATACACCTTCTTTTCTACAAAGACAAACTGGATAATCGTCAAAATAAGAATGATAGCGAATAGGACTAACGACAGGGCGCTTCCTGTTCCGAATTGGTAGTTAATGAACGCTTCTTTATAGATGGAATATACGAATACCTCTGTTGATCCGGCAGGTCCGCCTTTGGTTAGAAGATGGATTTGTCCAAAGGATTGAAAGGAACCGATGATCGAGATAACTGCTAGAAAAAATAGAGTAGGCGACAGCAGTGGGAGTACGATTTGCAAAAATGCACGGAATGGGCCTGCGCCATCAATCTTTGCGCTTTCGATCATGTCATCCGGAATACTCTGGAGACCGCTGAGCACGATAATGTAATTGAAGCCCGATTGCATCCAGATGGTCATCATGGATATCGATAATAAAGCTGTAGATGGATTGGTAAGCCATTGGATGGGGGCAATGCCTAGCGTTGATAGGATATAATTCAGCATTCCGAGGCTGGGGTGGAAGAGGATCATCCAAATGACGGCTGCAGTACTTACGGACAGCGCGAGCGGCATTGCGAACATGAATTGAAAAATACGCATGGCTGGCAGCTTGATATGCGTGAGCGCGGCTGTAACGATGCCAAGTACAATGCCGACAGGAACGGTGTATAGTGTGAATAGGCCTGTAACCGTCAGGCTATTCCAGAACATTTCCGATGAAAACAGCTGCGTGTAGTTATCGAACCCGACATACTCAGCGACTCTTCCTCTGGGATCTGTTAATTGGAAGCTTAAATAGACTGATTTCAGCAATGGATAAAATAAAAATACTGTAAATAGCAAAAGTGAAGGAGCCAAAAACATATAACCAAGTGCGTTCTCCCTCAATCGATTCGTTTTAGCGAGTAGTCGACTAGCAGCGCGAGAGCTATGTGTACGCTTAGCGGCTAGAGTAAGCTTGCCTTCTTGCATGTTCATTCCCTATCATCCTTTCACATCCATGTTCTCCATTTAGTGTAGATTTAGAATGTTCGAGGAATGTTTTGAAATTAATAATAAATTGTAGATCGCTAGCATTAAAGGATAGGCATGCACTGTTAGTGAATTGTAAAATACCGGAACATTTAAATCGTGATGCTCGTTATTAGTTGAAAGGGGGGGTATGATGAAACGATGGACGAGTGCAGGCCTCATCTTATTTTTGACAGTAGGGATGCTCCTGGCTGGCTGCAGCAGTAAGCCGTATGGTCATTACCGTGATGACCAAATGATTGGTTTTATTAATGGTTTGAACGAGCAGGAGAAAAAAATCGTATTCGATATTTCCGAGTGGACGAAGCGCGATGAGCCGGGTCCAGCTATAGAAGATTGGGGCGTAGAATATGAGGCCCTCGTGCTTCCAAGTACCAGAATAAACAATGAAGCAGGCGATAAGCTGAAGTGGGAGGACTTGAAGCAAGGACAGATGGTTCAGATCAATCCCTCGCGTACGGAGAAGATTACGGATACGCCGGATGAGCTCATTGTTTTATCGATGTCTAATGAGCAGCTTTTTAAGAGAGCAGGCTTGTTGGCAAGCAAAAAAGGCAGCTACCGAACGACCGTTATATACGAGGATGGTAAGGGAGAGCCTTTTGATATTAATGAGATCGAGAAAGAAGCAAGCATCATGCTTAAGGGCGGCTACAGCATGATGGCGTACAATCCAAACAACGTGCTAGATATAAAGAAGATGTTTAATATCGAGCAATTTCCAGTCATCTTAGTATTCAATACTGAAAAACTAGCGCTAAAAACAGACCGTTTGGAGGATGCAGTATCTTTTTTGAAAGCTAAATAGAGTTGCGCAGCAGCCAGAGATTTTATTTAATGAGATAAAAGATAAAGCATATTAAGGTGGGGCTCAAAATGGAAGAAATACAAGGGGATTTATTAACATCGGAAACGTTGAAATCGGATTTGATTAAACTCGGCATACAACCTGGAATGACGATCATGATGCATACCTCGATGAAGGCGCTTGGCGGATTTGTATCCGGCGGGCCGACTGCGGTGATTTTGGCGATAGAGTCATGTCTGACAAGCGAAGGTACACTTGTCATGCCAACGCATACGCCTGATTTGTCTGATCCTGAAATTTGGCGATACCCGCCAGTGAAGGAATCATGGTGGCAGCCGATAAGAGATACAATGCCTGCTTTTGAAATAGACCTGACTCCTTGCTTAGACATGGGAGTTATAAATGAATGTTTTAGAAAACAAAATGGCGTCGTTCGAAGCAATCATCCACAGGTGTCTTTTGCAGCGTGGGGCTCTCAGAAGGATAGGATAACTGCAAATCATAGCTTGGAATACAGTCTGAGTGAACAATCTCCGTTAGCGAGGCTTTATGACTTGGAAGGCTGGGTGCTGCTGCTGGGCGTGGGTCATAATAAAAACACTACTCTTCATCTAGCGGAGTATCGAGCTGAGTATGCAAATAAAGCAGAAACGATTAATAAAGCACCGATGCTTGTAGACGGAGAGAAAAAATGGGTTGCGCTGCGCGACGTTGATTTTGATACGGATGATTTTAATCATTTAGGCGAGTGTTTTGAGAAAGAAACGGATCATGTTCGCAGAGGAAAGGTCGGCAATGCGGACGCGCTGCTCATGCCAGTTAAAGCTTTAGTTGATTACGGAGCAAAATGGATGGAAGCTAATAGAGGCCGCTAGTTTCCCTTTTGTAATATTTTTCCCCAATGTCGAAATACGGTGGTATGATGAGAAATATAACCATATTCATCAGGCAAAGCTTTCAAGAGCAATAACTTGCTAGTGAGCGAACAGAGGGGAAGCGAACGAATGATAACGCTATTGAAAAAGCATCTGATTGTCCGTGTTTTATGCGCTATGACCGTAGTTATGATATTGATCGCGGGAGGCTACATAGGAACACAAGTAGTGCAAACCAATTCTGCAGTTGAAGAGGCGATTAACAGCTACAATATTCGAATTGCAGAGAGCTATGCGGCCACGCTTGAGTCGGGGGAATTTACGGAATTTCTCAAGCAGCCTGAGGAAACAGAGCTATACTGGTCTATTCGTGAGGAACTTAGTTATTTCCGATCGCAAATTGGAGCAAGGTACGTCTATTTTGTTCGTTTTGATGAAAATCGTGAACCGAGAATTATGATCGACGGTTTGCCTAAAGATGATAGCTCAGCTTCCCCTATTAATGAAGTAACAGATATGCCGGCTTCGGCGGTTGAACATATTTTTGCTGGAAGAAATGCAAGCTCTCCACTAATTGAAAACCCGGTATATGGTTCTTACTTGTCTGCCTATGTACCTTTGAAAGATGACAGTGGCGCAGTGATTGGAGCGATTGGCATTGATACGGATGCAGCTGTATTTCAACAGCTGGCTAAGAGTGTCATAAAGGAAAGCATCCCACTCTATATCATGATGCTAGTCATCACGCTTGTTTTAATCGGGGCGATCATCTGGTTTGTCCGTCGTTCGCTTCAGCCTTTGGAGACGGTAACTGCCAGCGCTGAGAAGATGGCTTTAGGTGATCTGGTGGAAGCGAATGCGATTTTGCGAGCAAAGCCAGTCAAATCCGTTGATGAAATAGGTACGGTATACAAGGCGATGCTTACGATGTCCGAGCATTTGAATGAGCGAGTTCGCGGAGTAGTTGTCAATGTTGAAAAGACGTCTGAGCAGCTCGTTTCATCTACACAATCCTTTGCAAGCAGTGCTGATCATATGCTGCAAATGGGCGAGGCGATGAATGGTTCAGTTCAGCATATTTTTGAGGGTGCACATGCCCAGAAAAAAAGTGCAGATGACAGCGCACTTGCGATGGAGGAAATTGCGCAGGGAATCGTTAAGATTGCGGAATCTTCATCCACCGTTTCGAGCGCAGCGGTACAGTCACTAGAAATCGCACAATCGGGCGAACAAGCGATGATACAACTGAACACACAAATCAAAAATATTTCGGCTTCTGCCGGTCAGACACTGCATATTGCAAGGCAATTGCAGAGCTATACAGGTGAAATCGGTCATGTCATTGGCTCCGTTCGCGATTTTGCTTCCCAAACCAAGCTTCTAGCGTTAAATGCTTCGATTGAAGCAGCGAGGGCTGGGGAACATGGAACAGGCTTTATGGTTGTAGCAAAAGAAGTAAGCAAACTAGCGGAAGCTTCTGCTTCCTCCGTACAGCAAATTTCATTGCTGCTTGGCAATATTGAAATAGAATCAGGGAAAATTAGCGAAGAGATGGAGAAAGCTTCGAAAGATATTGAGGACGGAGTTTCATTATCAGGTGAAGCAGCAGAATCATTCTTGCATGCTGTTGAATCGTTCCGACTTGTGAGTGAGCAAATTATGGAGGTATCGGTGACGACGGAGCAGTTAACAGCTGGTTCTGAGGAGGTAGCCGCTACCGTAAGCAGTATTGCGCATATCGCAAGAGATGTATCGGATCAAACGGAGCAAATTCAAATGCTGACTGCACAGCAGCTGGACATGATGAAGCAAGTACATGAAGTGTCTGTGGTGTTAAGCTCTAATACCATGGATATGAGACAAGCTATTGCTCAGGTAAATGTTTGATTTAAACAAGTAATAGGCTGCCAATGCTGGCAGCCTATTTTTTATTTGCATATTTACTTATTACTTAAGCTTCTAAGGGCTTAATCGCTTCATAAACGTAATTTTGTTTGCCGTTTGATGGAGCTTGGCCATAGTTGTAATCAGCTGACACAACCACATCGGAAAAACCTATGTTTTCTAAAATAAGCTTAAACTCTTCGACACCATACCAACGTATAGCAAAGCGCTGCAGCTCAGTTTGGATAAGAGCGCCGTTGTGCCATTTTTCATATTTAATATATGAAATCTTATATTGATTGTATAAGTCGGCTTCAACAAGCTTGTCTTCCATGGTGATGATGTCTCCATCCGGCAGGTTGAATGTCGACGTACCGCTGTATTGCCCACAACTGAAATTGTTGTCAGGCAGGAACAGGTCAAGTATGATACGTCCGCCTGGCTCAAGATGATTATACAAATTTTTAAGAGCCAGAAGTGATTCGTCTCGGTTCTCTATTAATAGGAATGAACCGCCTGGGATAATGATGGCTTCATAGCGATGAGGCAAATCAAGCTGTTGCAAATTTGACTCATACAGCTCAGTAACGAGCCCGCGTTCCTCACAGCGTTGACGGCAGGATGCGAGCATTTCCGCTGAATAATCAACACCATCGACTTGCAGCCCTGCTTCTAGAAGCGGAACGAGAACACGACCAGAACCGGCCATTGCTTCGAGAATACGACCCTTGCAATCTTTTAGTCGATCTTCGTAATATTCTAAATCGCCACCGATAGATTGACCTGTTTTCTTGGATAAATCATAGACCACTGTACAAAGTTCTCCATAATAACTAAACGACATACGTAATTCCCTCCGATAATTAGATGTTTACGGAAGGGATCGTAATGATTATCCCTTACGCACCTTAATAATGAACGTACCGGAATGTAGTTTTTGCATGATAACCACTCGCTTTCTTATAAAGTTATTATAAGTATAGGCAATAGGCAAATATAGGTCAATATTTCCAGAAAAAAGATATTTCTAAATTCTCATTTACAACGGGTTCATTTATACTATTAATGAATGCTGGTCTATGAGAGGGTGATTATGGAATGCATGTAAACTGTATGTTGTGCAGAAAACCATTTGATATTAATCACAGTGATCCTCAATATCGAAAGCTCATTGAAAAACAAACGAAATATTATATTTGTCAGTCTTGTCATTCCAAAACAACAAAAGAAGCAAGTGCAATGAGCGAGATTAAGCCAGAAGGCCTTGATCCCAAAGGGTATGACAAATTAATAACTTAATTGTCTATGCTTTATGATGACGAGAGCAATGGTTTTTGATAACTAGTGCTATGTATCTATGATGACCGATGTACAGTTTTTATGATGACGAGTGCTAGTTATCATTTAAAAGACGATTTTTGATCTCTTCTTTCAACTTAAGGACATGAGAGACCTTATTTGCGGTAAATCGTCCTTTTTCTCGCTCTAACGGACATAGGATCTCTTATTTCATGATTTTCGAAGGTTTTGGGGGTCATTTTGAGCAAATAGAGGATCCTATGTCCGTAAAAAAGAAAATTAGCCTTTATTTTGAGAAATAACGGCTTCTATGTCCGTAAGGACCGAAGCTAAGCCTAACTCTAAACGTGAAACCTAAACTTAAACCGAAGTCGAGACTAAAATCTAACTACATAGCCTAAACACACTGCCTAAACACACAACCTACAGACGGAACCCAACCACGGAACCCAACCACAGAACCCAACACAGAACCCAACACAGAACCCAACACAGAACCCAACCACAGAACCAAAACAAAAAACCTAACCACAGAACCTAAACATGACCCCAGTAACGGACATGAGAGACCTTATTTGCCGTAAATCATCCTTTTTCTCGATCTAACGGACATAGGATCTCTTATTTCATGATTTTCGAAGGCTTTGGGGGTCATTTTGGGCAAATAGAGGATCCTATGTCCGTTAGAAAGCAAATAAGCCTTTATTTTGAGAAATAAAGGCTTTTATGTCCGTAAGGACGGAACTTAAGCACAGTCGAGGTAATCAACGAGTCACATCTTTTTTATTTATTGAGATGAAGTTTTTTATCCAAATATTTAAGAGCTTTCTCCGTACATACATCGCTCAGCTCTACTTTGACGATAGCTCTTGTCTCTGCTAGATTATCGTGAGCAACAGCCTCTTTACCAAGTGTGGTTTGAAGCCAGTGATCTGAGCTTTCAAAGCACATGCTGCTCCAACCGCCATCGAAGTCAGCTTCCTGTGCCCCGGTAATCACAATGTCAGCAAAGTTTTGAAGATCAACAAGCGCTCTATCGTAGTCCTTCTTCTGTTCTTTAGCGGTCAGCCGGCTTTCCTTACGTAAATTGCGTGAGTCGATATTGCCTGCTTCCTTGATAATATGATAAATATTTCTAGCTTCTTGGGACATAAGCCCACTGCTGTAGCGTTCCTCAACGCTTTTTCCTTGGGATAACAAAAACGGGATATGAGGAAACAAGTCAACGTGAATAAAGGTTAGTTTGCTTCCAAAAAACTTGCCATATGCCGCATGCTCATCCTTTACGATTTTAACCCGCCATATCCACGGATCAAACTCAGTTTCTGTATGCCAGCTGTCACTAGGAACCACGGCAGTGAGGGACGGATGCTCAGGGATAAGGTCAGAGAATGGAAATATCTTATATTGACTGACTAGCTTTACGAACTCTGGATAAGTAGTAATGCTCATATATACACTCCTTATAACGTTTACTCCTTTATTCTAGTTTTCTCCTGTCTAATCCTTCCATACATCTACTTATTAAATTCGATTTAAAAAAGTAACTTTTTTACAGTATCTGGCGTCACTATACATGAGGTTGCGATGGAACAGCTTTTTGCTTATGAAAGGACTGACGAAAAAGTGAAAGGAACATTTGTTTCAGCTGTCATTACAATGCTGCTTCTTGCTGGTTGTGCAGCCGAAAGTGTTGGCCCAAAGGCAACTAATGTACAGGAGCAGCAACGGGTTCAAGCTAAACTAACAGGGTTATTGGATAAGAAGACTAGTCCTTCATTTAACATCACAGATGCGAAAGAAATATCTATTTCCAGAGCAGCGGGTGCCAAGTCCGTTGAGTCAGTGTACACGGATCAATGGAGGCTGGAGGCTTTTGTCAGCGCTATAAATACGGCAGTACAAATGCAAGGTATTTTAAATATGTCGAAACCGATATTTACGATTACGGTGAAACAGCCAATCGTGAAAAACACCTTCAACCTTTGGATAAACGAGAGTTCTAAACAGGGCGTTATTATGGATGTGAAAGATACACATAAAAGCTTTACATTAACAAAGGAAGCGACGAATGAATTACTCCAAATCATTCAAGAGGACTCACAGCTCACTGAGCAGAGTGAGTTCGTTATGCCGCTTGCCTATGAGAAGGTTCAAAACGATCAGAAGGTTGCGAAGGTAGATCACTTTCAAATGGAGCAGCTTATTAAAGAACAGAACATTAGTGGCGGAAAAATTAGTATTTATTCGAAGTCGGGCGACGTTGAGCAAGTGTATGGTGCTTTCGAATCTGAAGCTGGTCTTTATGAGCTTGGGGCAGTCGGAGGCATGCACTCACAAAACAATGATGAGCTTCTATCGATCAAAGAGCTAGAGCTTTATGGTAAGTCGCTTATTCGAATCGACGGTGTCTTTGGGGCAAATGCACCGATACACAATTATTTTGAAATGAAAGATGGAAGCCCCATTCCATTCCTGCTCGTAGACACGGGTCATGCGGAAGAAGTGGATGTAGACGGAGATGCCATCGAAGAAGTGGTCTCGAAACACGGTTTACCGCTGCTCACTTTTGTTTACAAATGGGAGGATGACGCTTTTAAAGTTGGTGAAGTGGAATCGCAAAGTTAATAAAATTCGCAGGAGGTTTTAATGATGAAAAAATGGTTAAAAGCAACGACAGCTGCACTAACAATAGCGGGTGTGCTTAGTGCGGGTTCTGCAACGATGGCGGCATCTGCACCCAAGGCAACCATTAAAATGTTCATCGACGGCAGGCTCCAGGATGATGTGCTCAACGTGAACGGCAGAACGATGGTGCAGCTCACAGCCTTTAATGATCCTGAAAAACTTAAATATTCCTACGAAACGGCTACGAAGACAATTGTGATCCAAAATCCAGCTCGGAAATTGACTGTTCGATTAAAGGACGGACTAAAATCAGCTGATGTAAATGGGGAAAAAGTTCCTCTGGATGCCCCAGTTACCGTAAAGAAAGGGCGTACTTACGTTCCAGTTCGGTTTGTTACGGAAACACTTGGTGGAACAGTAGGAACCGACAGTACAGGGAAACGGATTATTGTAAGAACACCGTCGGGTGAAGAGCGGTTTAAAACGCTGAGAAATGGCGATCTTACAGAAGCGCGAAAGCTTGCGATTCGTACTCCTGGAGTTGACAATGGCATGGATATTGCGCCATATGGTGAAGGCTTCACATTCGTATATACTTTCCCTCAAGGAGAGGCACTGCGATATACCATGGAATATAGAGGGTTAATCACCTATTATGAAATCAACGATAGCGGTATTTCAGAAAGAAAATGGCAAAAGGATTTATTGGGGAAAAACGGAGAAGCGGGCAAAGAACCAAAGCCATTTGGTGATTCCGTCTATTTCTTAGATAACTTTATGGCGGATTGGCTGAATTATGGGACAATTGACAGCAATGGAAAGAAGACGGAACTAGGCTCTATCGATCGTTATACGAATAAAGAATTTGCTAATGTCGTCATTTTACCAATTGAGGGAGAAGTACGAACAGATATTAAATAATTAAAGGATTCTATAAGGAATTAGAGAGGGATTAACATTGATTATAAAAATAGACATCACAGATGCTGCCATAGCAGAGGAAGTATTGCGTATACAGCTTCCATCCTATAGGGTAGAAGCAGAACTCATTGATTTTTATGAGATACCGCCATTAAAAGACACCATTGATACGCTGTGTAATTGCGGCGAGACCTTCTATGGTTATTATATTAATAATGAGCTGTGCGGAGCCATTGCCATCATGATTGAAAATAACATCATAGACATTCATCGGCTCATTATCCACCCTAACCATTTTAGAAAAGGAATCGCAAAGCAGCTTCTTCAACACATCGAAAGCGTTGGAGTCAGTGGAAGCGTGATCGTCGTATCAACGGGATCTAAAAACGCACCTGCGGTTAATCTTTACAAGCAAAGCGGATATGTTGAAACGGGAGTTATTAAAGTGGAAGAACGGCTATCGCTAACCTCCTTCCAAAAAACATTAAATTAATTTCGCTCTCACATGTACTGAAGGAGTTTGATGATTTGTATCAGTTAGCCAAGGAGCTTAGCGGCTCTCAAGAGATTACCGTCTATGAAGCCAATCAATTATTTGGGGAGATCGGAAAATATCGCTTCTTGCAGTTCTCTAATCATGCGATTCAAGGAGCGATCGATTTGAAGGAGCCGAATCGAGTCGTCATGGAATATCCGCGTGCGATCATGCATCTGATGGAAAATAACGTTCCATCGTTCGAAGATGTTTTTATGATTGGTCATGGAATTGGAACTATCGCCGGACACTATTCCGATAAACGATTTGTGATAGCGGAAATCAATGAGAAGGTAGTAGAGCTGAGCAGAACTTATTTTAGCTATAGCGAGGACAATGTTGTAATTGGAGATGGGCGGCTGATCCTTGAAAATCAGGCGTCCGGCGGCTTTGATTATATTATTTTGGACGCCTTCACGAAAGAGGGGACACCGTATCATTTAACGACATTGGAATTTTTTGAGTTAACGAAAGCGAAGCTGAACGCAAGCGGTTCGATTATTATGAATCTCTTCGGAAAAGTCAAAAACGATAAATTAATTAATTCAATTTATTCAACATTGAAAGAGATCTATCCGTATACGAAAGCCTTCTCTCTGCCTGCAGAAGATCTAGCCGATACTCGTAATATGATCATCGTCGGCAGTAACAAAACGCTCAGCTTTCAATCACGGGAAATGGCTGGTTTCCTCGAAATAGAATTAGAAGAAGGGCATCGTATGGCGGACAAACGAAAAGGATGAACCGACTATACAGATTATTTATTGTCACGTATGATTTTTCGATATTCGCGCGGCGTCATGCCGACAATTCGTTTAAAATGGGTGAGGAATGCATCGATATTTTTGCAGCCGACCTCTTCCGCAATGCTGCTAATTTTTAGCTGGGAGTTCCTAAGGAGCTCGCAGCTTTTTTTTATGCGCAGATGCTGCAGGTAATGCAGGAAGGTTTGTCCGGTATGCTGCTTGAACACGCGGCTGAAATGCCGTTCGCTCCACTCGCAGCGATTTGCAAGCTGGCTAATGGTGATATTCTCATGCGCATGCTGTTCAAGGTAGTTCAGCACATGATGGAAGCGGGCGGAAGAATTCTCTTCTAATAACAGCTCCTTAGCATCCTTCATTAATCGATAGACGGATAGAAACAGCTGCACTAGAAGCGTTAGCAAATAAGCCGATGATCCACTCCGCGGGAGCTCATATTCACGCAGCAGGCTGCGAAATAAATCTTCGATAACACTATCCGAGTCGAACAAGGAGTGGAAAGTGGATGCATCATTAAAACAGGTTACCAGAAAATCAACGATCTCCTGATCGCCAATCCAGTCTTTCTGAGATTGAAGGAGCGAGGGCATGAAGACGCAATTATATACAATTAATGGCGAGTTGTTGCGTGAAGGTGTTGAAGGACGAAAGACATGCGGAATGCCAGGCGGCAAAATAAATAACATCCCTTTATAAACGGGGACGACCTCATCCCCTATATGATGAAAACCCTTGCCTTCAGCTACATAAGCAAGCTCAATGAAAACATGATTGTGTAGCGGCAGATCAAAGTCTTCCTCGGCGCGGTTTACGAAGATGAATTTACTCTTTTGAAAATATTGCTCGCTCTCATAAAGCAGCGTATGCTTGCTTGTCATCAGCTCTCATTCCTTTCATCCGATGTCGTTTTTCAGGGAATAAATGTCCGAAACAGGGGTAATTGAGTAGCATGATTTTACTATAATTAGAGGTAGAATGCACGTGAAAACATACGATTACTCGCTTAGAAGGGACGGAATAACATGATGGATTGGAATTGGAAGGCGAATTGGATTTGGGGCGGAGAAGTTGAAAGCCCTCGCAATGAATGGCGTTGCTTCAAAAAGAGCTTTGATGTTGCACCATCATCGGATGATTTTGACCAAAATACTCAAACAACACTGCGAATTAGTGCGGATTCTCGCTATGTTCTTTATATTAATGGCAAGCAGGTAGGGCGCGGCCCTGTACGCTCTTGGACGGTTGAGCAATTTTATGATGTGTACGATATTGGCCATTTGCTGGTACCTGGGCAGTCGAATACGATTGCGGTGCTCGTACATCATTTTGGAGTATCGACCTTTTACTATTTAAGAGGCCGCGGCGGGCTGCTTGTGCAGTTGGATAGAAGCAGTGAAGAAGGAACGCAAACGCTGCTTGAGTCAGATGGTACTTGGAGCACAGCTATTCATGAAGGCTATCATACACGTACGCCTCGAATGTCTTGTCAGCAAGGTTATTCTGAGTATGTTGATGCTGGTTCGTGGGACAGCGATTGGACTACATCCGCGGGTAGTGGTGATGCATGGGAGAAAGCGGCGTTACTAGGCGTTGTTGGCACTGGACCGTGGAAGACGCTAATAGAGCGGGACATTCCGCTGTTAGCAGAGTACCCTGTTTATCCTTCACGCATTTTATCTCTGAGCAGCGTTAAGTCCTTCAGCTTCTCTACGTCAATTGATATACGCAATCAAATGGTTGAGGGCAGTGAGGACCATGCAAATGTTGTCGGCTTCACGGGTTATGCGGCTACCATACTGTCTGTCCAAGAAGACACGGATATCATACTTGGGTTCCCATTTGCGAGTGAGTGCGTAAGAGCAGTCTCAATTAATGGGGTGAAGCTGGATTCGGATCAGTTCACGGGAGTGCTTCCTGAACGCTATGCGGAAGTGACAATTCAAAAAGGCGAACATTTACTCTTAATTGATGTGAGTGGAAGCATGCATACAGCTCAACTGCACCTGGGCATCTACAGTGAAGTTCCGATTGAGGTTCGATCACCGCTAGCTTCTGAGCAACAGCCAGAGGGAGCATCTGCTTTTATTAGTATTGGACCTTTTGACAGTACTGTATATTTGGATCATCAGGAATCGAGACAGATTGATTTTGAGGATGCATATTATAAGCAAGTGATAGATAAGGTATCTTCCGTTCAAGATTTGGATGCGTATTCTTCATATATTCGTTCTATCGATGAGAGTCTCGTAAGTGAAGTGGATGTATTCGGTCTCTCTGTGTGGAAGAAGGAAAGAACTCCGCATGTTATTCCGGTGGCTTTGCAAAATCTTGTTATTCCGAATGCATCGCCAGGAGTTATTCCGATGTATCCAGGTCTAGATACAGAAATTATAATTGATTTCGGCAAGGAGCTTACGGGTTATCTATCATTTGAGGTTGAGGCAGAAGCGGGTGCTATTTTAGATTTTTACGGATTTGAGTATATGACTGAGGATTATCGCCAAGATACGTTTGGACTGGACAATACTGTGCGCTATGTATGTAAAGAAGGAAGACAGATTCATGTCTCTCCAATTCGCAGAGGCCTGCGGTACTTGATGTTGACTGTTCGAAATGCGAATACGCCGGTCAAAATACAAAATGTTCATTATATAGCGAGCCATTACCCAGTAGCAGAGATTGGTAGATTCCAAAGCTCAGATCCTTTATTGAACGACATATGGGAGATTAGCCGACATACGACGAAGCTATGCATGGAAGATACATTTGTGGATTGCCCAGCCTATGAGCAAGTTTTCTGGGTGGGGGATAGCCGCAATGAAGCGCTGGTCAGCAATTACTTATTCGGCGTAAATGATATGGTAAAACGATGCTTGCGTCTTGTACCGGGATCGAAGGATCAAACGCCTTTATACGTAAATCAGGTTCCGAGCGGTTGGAGCAGCGTTATTCCGAACTGGACCTTTTTCTGGGCTATTGCATGCCGTGAATATGTTGAGCAAACAGCAGATCTTCATTTTGCCCAAGAGATGTATCCGCATATCCGTTTTACGCTAGAGCATTATTTGAAGGAAATCAATGAGGATGGATTGCTCGCTATTAAGGGCTGGAACCTGCTCGACTGGTCGCCGATTGATCAGCCTAACGATGGCATTGTCACACATCAGAACTGCTTCTTAGTGAAGACGCTGCGAGTTGCCTCTGAGATGGCTGGTTTTTCCGGTGATGAGGAAGGGCGCTTACGTTTTGCGGCAGCAGCCGATGATCTTCAAGCGGCGATTAATCAGCATTTGTGGTCCGAGGAACAGTCTGCCTACTTGGATTGTATCCATGTGGATGGACGCAGATCAGACATCTTCTCCGTGCAAACACAGGTGGTCGCTTATTTGACAGGTGTTGCGCAAGGAGAACGTAGAAGCATTATGGAGAAGTATTTGCTGGAATCGCCTTCCCATTTTGTTCAAATCGGCAGTCCATTCATGTCTTTCTTCTATTATGAAGCATTGTCGGCATCGGGACAGTATTCTACGATTGTTGAAGATATCCGTCGCAATTACGGGCAAATGATCGAGCATGACGCGACAACTTGCTGGGAGATGTATCCGAACTTCTCGGAAAATAGAGCGAATCCGAATATGCTGACTAGAAGTCATTGTCATGCTTGGTCGGCAGCGCCAGCTTATTTCCTTGGACGCGAGGTGCTTGGCATTCGGAGTACAGCAATGGGCTGGACTGAGGTAGAAATTAGTCCTAATCCTTGTGGTCTTACATGGGCGAAGGGAAGCGTTCCTCTCTCCGATGCAGGGCAAATCGATGTATCGTGGAAAGTGATCGATGAGAAAATTATTGAGGTTTCCATTCAATCCCCGGCATCGGTAAAAGTGAATGTTAAAATACCAGAAGGATACGAAGGTATCGTTCGGGAGAAAAAAATCTTTTAGCAGAAGTATCGGTTGAATTACGCTCAATGGAGTGAAGATGCAAAAAAGCTCTCGCTGTCAGTAGACAGTTGAGAGCTTTTTTTATAGGTGCGGTAAAATGCATTTGAATTATTTTAGTATAGATCGAACATGTTGACTTCATAGCCTTGTATCTTCAAATATGTAAACATCTGCGCCCGATGATGCTGAATATGGGTCGTAATCTCAATCAGCCATTTTGCCTGTACCGAACCGTGTTCTAGATAAAATGGTTTTGTTTTCTTGTGCAGGAAATCCTCATCCGGAAGACTTTCCATATAAGCTCTGACTTCATGCAAACCAGTCGTGAGCCAAGCAATTAGTTTCTCGTGGTCTTGATCGGCAGCTATATCCGCTTCAAGCTTGCGGATGACGGTTTCATCGTTCTCCTGAAGAATGAGCAGATCAACCGAAGGAATAGATACGATATGTTGGACAAGCTCCAGCAGCGTCCTCATATTATCATGCGGTCTATATGACCAATGATCGGTTGAGATTTTGCGAATCAAATTGGAAGAGGTTTTCGCGATATGCTCCAATTCCTCCAGCAGTAATCCTTTTACTTCATTAATAGGCTGAGATTGCATTGCCTTCACTCCATTCTTCTTAATTAT